>NZ_JBSFOK010000009.1:0-220911 GCF_053587635.1 Streptomyces sp. NPDC003635
GCTGCGACCCAGCCGGGTCGCAGCGGCCCCGTTGCCTTTGCCTCCGTGCCCGGTTCCCCGTGCCCTTCGGACGGCGTCAGCGTGCCCTCCGTCCGGGCAGGAAGGTGAAGACCGCGCCCCCCAGGAGCACCGCCGTCCCTGCCACCAGGCCCAGCGCCTTCAAAGACCCGTCGTCCTGCGCGCCCGTCTCCGCCAAGCCGCCGTCCGGGGTCGTACCGCCCGAGGACGTGGAGCCGCCGCCCGTGGACGACCCGCCGGCCGCCGCGCCGCCCTCCTGCTCGGTCGTGTCCAGCGTCAGGGAGACCTCGGTCCTCTCCGGGGTGCAGGTCGTCGTCGTGCCCAGGGCCTCGATGGTCAGCACGCCCGGGGAGAGGGTCGACTCGCCGCTCGCGCCCGGCTTGTAGGTGCCCTTGAGGTCGGGGATCTCGATCGGCTCGCCCGCCTTGATGTCCTCGGCGTTGGCCGGGCCCTCGACGTGGACCGTGCCCTGGTCGGCGCCCCCCAGGACCACCTCCATGGACGGCTTCACCGAGTCCGCGGGGATGTCGGCGGGGCTGTCCATCACCGACTTCTCGAACCGGACCGTCAGGTCGAAGCCGCCGCCGTCCTTCTTCGCGTCGATCCGCACCGGCGAGGTCGCGCTCTTGTCACCGATGGGCGTCTTGCAGGCGTAGGGGACCTGGACCTCCCTGCCGGTGAAATCGGTCCGGCCACCGCCGTCGCTCTCGGAGGGGGTCGCCGTGGGCGAGGGCGCCGGAGTCGAAGGCGCGGGGCTCGAGGGCGCCGGCGTCGAGGGCGCCGGCGTCGAGGGGTTCCCGTCCCCCGGCGTCACCTGGATCGTCGCCGCCGGCCTCACCGCCTCCGTCGGCGCGCACTTGGTGTCCGTCGACATGGCGTTGATGGCGTACGCGCCCGGCGTCAGCGTCACCTCCCCCGGCGCCGTCAGCCTCAGCGTGCCCTTCATGTCGGACAGCACCATGTCGCCGCCCTTGGGGATCGCGGGGTTCTCCCGCGGCCCCCGCATCGCGAGATCCGCGGTCTGGGCGCCGGCCGCCTTCAGTGTGCCGCTCGGCTGGACGGAGTCGGCGGGCAGGTCGATCAGGTCGGGGTTCTTGGAGGCGGCCTGGACGAACCTCCACACCACCTCGACCTCGTCGCCGACCTTCGCGGTGGCGGGCGCGGTGATCTCCACCTTCGTGGTGCCCTGGACCGGCGGCAGCCCCGAGATGCCGGGTGGGACACACTCGGTCGCGTACGACACCTCCGCCGCCTCGGCCGGCCCCACGGCCAGGCCGAGAAGCAGCACCGCCGCGGCGACCGGTATGACTCTCCTGCGCTTGCTCACGTGGGTCCTTTCCTGGTGGGAGCCGTAGGACTCGTCGGGCTGTCGTCGTGCGGTGCGGAGAGCCGACCGGCCGTCCCCGGATCCGCGTCCGGGGTGAACCACGGCAGAGTCGAGGAAACCGAGTGCCTGGCCTGTGCGCGGGGCTTCAACCCCGGCAGGCGCAGGGCGAGTCCGGGAAGGCGCGGGGCGCGCCGGCGGACGTGCGGGCGGGGCCGTACCCGGTCCACGACCGCCATGCCGGCCCGGAACAGGGCGGCCGGCACGACCAGGCAGACCAGGACCCAGAACAGGGTCACGCCCCAGGGGCGGCCCACGCCCCAGGGCTGCTCGGCCATCACCTTCCCGCCGTACTTCAGCGAGACGGTGTAGTCGCCGTGGGCCCCGGCGGCGAGTTCGACGGGCAGTTCGATCCGGGGCTTGTCGCCCGGCCGGATCGTGCCGCGCCACTGCTGTTCCTGCCACTCGGGGGCGAACACCCCGTGGCTGGTGCCCACTTGGAACAGCGGATCCTTCACCGTCGCGGTGCCGACGTTGCCGACGGTGAACACCAGGGTCCGGGCGGGCGGGGCGCCGAACCAGGTGAGCAGGCCGCCGGATCCGTCGAGGCGGGTGTCGGTGAGGACGGAGAGGCGTCCGCCGGACGCGTCCGCGGGCAGCGGTTCGACCGCGTGCCCGGCGACCTGGAAAGCGGCGTCGGCCTCGGCCCGCGCGCCCTGGACCGTGGCCACGTGCACGACACAGGGGCAGGGCACCGGCGGCTCGGCCACCGGCAGCTTCCGGCTGAACCGCCCCTCGGCGTCGGTGGTCACGGCCCGTCCGTCGGCGTTGGCACAGGAGTTGGTGCCGCCGGTCACGCCCGACGAGGGTACCGACTGCCCGCAGATCAGGATCATCAGCAGGGCGCGGGCCCGCCAGCCCTCCCCGGTCACGGTGATCGAACCACCCGTGCCCGCCTGGGACTTGGAGAGCCTCACGGTCGGCGGATCGGCGGCGCCGACGGGCGCCACCGCGAGCGCCAGGAGCAGCAGGGCGAGCAGCGCCGAGATCCGCACTTTGCCGTTCACCGCACGGCTCCCGTCAACTCGTCGTTCACAGCGAGCACTTGGCTGGTACGACGCCGGCGGCGCCGTACGAGGAACGCCGCACCGACGGCCGCGCCGCCCACCACCGGGGCCCACGGCACATGGCCCACCGAGGTCCGTGCCGTGTCGTGCGCGCCTCCCCGGGCGGTCACCGTGAGGCGGACGTCGGCCGTGTCGAGGGCGGGGCGGCCGGGCCAGGGCTCGGTGAGCTTCGCCCGGTGGCCCGGGGGGAGTTCGACCGGGAGGGTGCGGGCGGGGCGGTCCAGGAGAGGGCCGAGGAGACCTTCGGCGTGGACGGCGAGGCGCGGGACCAGGGTGGTCGTGCCGCGGTTGACGATCTCGTACGTGATGCTGTCGCCGCGCACGCGCACGTGCTCGACCGTCAGGGCGGACAACTCCGTGATCCTGACCCGCAGTCGGAGGGACACCGAGCGGGGGCCGCCCTCGGGGCCGCGGGCGACGATCCGGGCGGAGCGGTCGGCGTCCGGGACGGTGACCGCGAAGGGGACGTCGGCGCGGGTACGGGCCGGGACGCGGATCTCGGCGCGGGCGAAGGCGACCTCGGCGCCGGTGGCGAAGAGCCGGACGGTGACCGGGTCGCCGCCGCGGTTCGTCACGGACACCGTGTCCTGCAGGACCGTCCCGGGCGCGCCCTCGGCGTAGAAGGAGGGGCGCCCGCCGCCGGAGGGCGCGACGGACCAGTCCCCCGCGGCGGCCGCGGGCGGGGCGGCCGCCAGCAGGAGCAGCAGGGCAGGGACGAGGACACGGGAGGTCGGCGACATCGGCGGCTCCAACGGTCGTACGGAATCGTCAGCGGCGGACCATCCGGCGGCGCCGCCGCCTCGGCGGCGGGTCCGGCGGCGCCGCCTCTTGAGCGGCGCGCGGCCCGGTCCACCGCGCCCTCAGGCGGCATCCGGTCCCACCGCCTCCTCAGCGGCATGCGGCCCGGTCCACCGCACCCACAGACGACGCGCCATCCGGTTCCGCCGCCTCCTCAGCGGCATGCGGCCCGGTCACCCGCGCCCTCAGGCGGCCATCCGGTTCACCGCGCCGCCCTCCGGCGGCACGCCATCCGGTCCGCCGCCTCCTCAGCGGCGGGCCGTCTGGTTCCGACGCGTCAGCCACAGCGCGCCGGCCGCGCCCGCGAGCAGGACCGTGCCGCCGAGGGTGCCGAGGGCGACGGCCGAGTCCTCGGGGCCGGTCTGCGGGAGCTCCGATCCGGATCCCGAACCGGATCCCGAGCCGGACTCCGAGCCGCTCTGCGGGGCGCCGCCCCCGCCGCCGGCCGCCTTCACGTCCAGCGTGAGCGCGGGGCCCGGACCGTTGGACGGGGTGCACGTCGTCGTCGTGCCGAGCGCCTTGATGGTGAGCACGGCCGGGGTGAAGGTGACCTTGCCGGACTTCTTCGGGGTGTAGGTCCCCGTGAGGTCGTTGATCTTGATGGGGGTGTCGGCCGGGATCGCCTCCTGGTTGGCCGGACCCGTCACCGTCATGGTGCCGCTGTCGGCGCCGCCCAGCTCGATGGTGGCGCTCGGGCTCATCGCCCCCTTGCCCAGCTCGACCGGGCTGGAGGAGACGCCCTTCTGCCAGGACATGGTGATCTTGTAGCCGTCGCCGCTCTCGACACCCTTGATGTCGATGGGCGAGACGGCGCTCTTGTCACCGATCGGTGTCTTGCACTGGTAGTTGACGTCGACGACCTCGGCCCGGGCCGCGGGGGCGGCCATCAGCACCGCCGAGCCGGCCAGGGCCGCGACGGACGCGAGCGCGGTTCGTTTCCGGTACGACACGGTTCCGCTCCCTCTCGATTCCTGACGGCACATCAGATCGGGCCGTCAAGGTACGCCCGGGGCCGAGAGGAGGGAAGACACGTCGCGCGCCGGAGTTGTGACGATCCGGCGCGCACGAAAGGAGGTTCGAGTGGAGATGGTGACCCGGGGTAACCCTAGGCGGGAGCGCCGAGCTCCGCCCAGACCGTCTTGCCCGTGCCGCCAGGGGTCCGTACGACCCCCCAGTCCAGACAGAGCCGCTGCACGATGAACATGCCGTGTCCGCCGGGACGCCCCGCGCGGTGCGGGGTCCGGGGCGCGGGCTGACCGGCGCCCCGGTCGGAGATCTCCAGCCGGATCACCTTGTTGTCGCAGGTGATCCGGAGCTGGTCGGGGCCCTCCGCGTGCAGGCACGCGTTGGTCACCAGCTCGGAGACCACCAGCAGCACGTCCTCCGCCGCGGCCCGCTGGTCGGCGCCGGCCGCCGGAAGCCAGCCCCAGGCGTACAGCGCCTGGCGGGTGAAGTCGCGGGCCAGCGGCACGACGCCGCTCTCCCCGGCGAGGATCAGGGCGCGGACCTGCCGGCCCGCCGCCGGCTCGGGCCGCCCGGAGGGCTCGTCGGGCATCCCGGAAGCGCCGCTCGGCTCATGGCCGCGGTCGCCCGGCGAGTAGGGCCGGGTGGTGCTCATCAGCGCTTCACCTCACCGATTCACCAGTTCACGTTTGAAGAAGATCACTCAGTACACAGATCCGGTCGGGGGTCCGTGCCGCCGCGACAGCGGCATGCTCAGGATGACTCCTGCCCGGGCGGACCGGTGGAACACCCCCGTATTCGGCACGAATCACGTGACGTCCGGAGAATGGCGTTCCACAGGGGGCGCCGGATGCGGCACTCGGGCCGCCGGACCGGCTCAGTCGGCCTCTCCGGCCAGGGCGGACGCGAGGTTGTCATGCACGACGAAGACCGCGTCGGCCCCGGTGATCTCGAACACTCGTGCGACCACCGGCTGCATCGCGGCGAGGTGCACCGCGCCGCCCGCGGCCTCGGCCTTCAGCCGTGCGCCGAGCAGCACGTTCAGACCCGTGGAGTCACAGAAGTCCAGCCGTGCGCAGTCGACGACCAGCCGACTGAAACCCTTCTCGAGGCAGTCCTCGAGTGGCTCACGCAACAAATCGGCGGTGTGGTGATCCAACTCACCTACGGGGGTCACGACGGCACTGGAGCCCTCTTCCCGCACCTCCACCAGAAGTCGGCCAGACTGTGTGCTGCCGACTGTCCCGCGGTCCATGCCGTCTCTCACTCCTGACGTCGTGGCTGCTGACTGACGCCCACGAACACTACGCCTTCCCTTCGCCCTTCGATACCCGAACATCCACCCGCAAACGGACATTTCGCCACAGAACGCACTTGCGATGTGCTGCGAAAAACGGGTAGGGCTAGTAGAGACACGTAACCGACACGGCCGGCTTTGGAGGCGCCGCACACCGCAGTGCACGCACAGGCTTCGGCAGCCGTATTTGCCGAGAACGATGGAGGACATCATGTCACCCCGGCTCGACGCCTCGCATACCGACGAAGCGACGTCGACAACCCCCCCGGAACATCTGGCTCCCATCGAGCAGGACGACGTACTCGCCGGCCTTCCGGAGATACCGCCTTACGACGAGGTGGGCCCGGTGGACGCACGGGCCCTGTCCAAGACCCTCTTCGCGCGGCTGGAGTCGCTGGAGGAAGGGACCCACGAGTACTCGTACGTCCGCAACACGCTCGTCGAACTCAACCTCGCGCTGGTCAAGTTCGCCGCCTCGCGCTTCCGCTCGCGCAGCGAGCCCATGGAGGACATCATCCAGGTCGGCACCATCGGCCTGATCAAGGCGATCGACCGCTTCGAGCTCAGTCGCGGAGTCGAGTTCCCCACCTTCGCGATGCCCACCATCGTGGGCGAGATAAAGCGCTTCTTCCGTGACACCTCCTGGTCCGTGCGCGTGCCGCGCCGGCTCCAGGAACTCCGCCTGGACCTGGCCAAGGCGGGCGACGAACTGGCCCAGAAGCTCGACCGCGCCCCGACGGTGGCCGAGCTCGCGGAGCGCCTCGGGATCTCCAACGACGAGGTCGTCGAGGGCATGGCCGCTTCGAACGCCTACACGGCCTCCTCGCTCGACGCCCAGCCCGAGGACGACGACGCCGAGGGCGCCCTGGCCGACCGGATCGGCTACGAGGACCACGGACTCGAAGGCATCGAGTACGTCGAGTCGTTGAAGCCGCTGATCGCCGAACTCCCGCCCCGGGACCGGCAGATCCTCTCGCTCCGGTTCGTCGCCGGCATGACCCAGTCGGAGATCGGCGAGGAGCTGGGCATCTCCCAGATGCACGTCTCGCGGCTGCTCTCCCGGACGCTGGTGAGGTTGCGCAAGGGGCTGACGGTCGAGGAATGACCTGAATGCGTGTCCCACGGCCCGGTTCCCGCGAGGGAGCCGGGCCGTCCGCCTGTTTCCGCCCGCCCGCCGCTCTTTCTGTACGCCCGCTGTGAGTTACCCGCGGAAACACTTTCCCCGGCAGGTGCCGTCCATCACTATGTGCGGTCATACCCGCCGGTAGGTGCGGGCTGCGAGGAGGCAGTGGATGGTGGCGTGGCCCGACGAGACCGACGTACGGCTGACCGAGCTGATGCGGGCCGACTCCACCACCGCGTACACCGCGCTCCAGGAGCTGCGGGCCCGGCACCGGCCCGCCGTGGTGGCGTACGCCCGGCTGTGCGCCACGAGCGACTCCGTGGCCCGGCAGCTGGCGGGGCAGGTCTTCACGCTCGCGGCCCGTGAGACGGCCCGTGGCATCGACCCCGGCGGGCCCTGGCGGCACCGGCTGCTGCTGCTCACCGGGCGCCTCGCCGCGTCCTGGGCCGCCGACGAGCGCGCGGCGGGCCTGGACCCGGGGCTGCTGCTCGTGCTCAACGCGGCGGGCCCGTCAGGACCCGTGCCGCCCATGCTCGGCGCGTTCCAGTCGCTGCCCGCCCGCGCGCAGGGCGTGATCTGGTACGCCGTGGTGGAGCGCGAACCGGACGAGCGTACGGCCTCCTTCCTGGGCCTCACCCGCGAGGACGTGGCCCACGGCACGAGCGCCGCGCTCCACCAGCTCGGCCGCGCCTGTCTGCGCGCCCGCCTGGCCGCCTCCGCCGACCCCGACTGCCGCGACTTCCACCGGCTGATCGAGGAGTCGGTACGGCCGGACAGCCCGCGCGGGAGCACCGATCTGCACGCCCACATGGCCCGCTGCGCGACCTGCACGGCCGCCTACGAGGAACTCTCCGCCCTGCGCGACGACCCGCGCAGGACCCTCGGCGAGGGCCTGCTGCCGTGGGCGGGCACGGCGTACGTCCTGGACGACCCACCGGCCCTGGACGCGGCGCCCCGGACCACGGCAGGCACCGGCTGGCCGCTGTCCCGGCGGTACGCGCTGATGTCGGCCGCGCTGGGGGTGGCCTTGGCACCGCTGCTGGTCTTCCTGCTCACCCGGGGCGGCCCCACGACGGACGGCCAGGATCCGGTGAGCGCGGTGAGCAGGCCGACGAGCGCGCCGCCGGTGACCGTGACGGCGACGGTGTCGGCGACTCCCTCGACCTCGCCCTCCCCGTCGCGGACGTCGAAGTCGCCCTCCCCCACGAGGAGTTCGGCGCCGCCGTCCCGCACGCCCAGTGCGACGCCCACGCCCACGCCGACGCACCGGCCGCCGGGAGCCTCGTACGCGCGCGTGGTGAACGTCTCCAGCGGGCTGTGCCTGGACGTCCGCGACGGGGTGTTCGCGAAGGGGACCGATGTCGTCGCGGCGCCCTGCACGTCCTCGCGCACCCAGGTGTGGCGCGTCGACTCCGGGCGGGGGGTGGTCCAGTCGTCCGCCGATCCCGACTACTGCCTGGACAGCCGTGGTTCCGTGGACCGGGGCGTCGGCATATGGGAGTGCGATTCGATCTACGGGAGCAACGGCCAGAACCTGCGGTTCGCGGTCGACTCCCGGGGCGTCATCCGCCCGGGCATCGCCCCCGGCCACGCGGTGACGCCGGGCGGGGGCGGCTCGGTGGCGCTGGTCACGGAGACCGGGAGCGCCTCGCAGCGGTGGCGGGCCGGGTGATCAGACCTGGCGTACACCCTTGCGCCAGACGGCGCTGACCAGCGGCACGCCCGGCCGGTAGGCCAGGTGGACGTGGCTCGGGGCGTCGAGGAGGGTGAGGTCGGCGCGGGCGCCCGGGACGAGTCGGCCGATGTCGTCGCGGCGCAGGGCCGCCGCGCCGCCCGCCGTGGCCGACCAGACCGCCTCGTCCGGGGTCATCCCCATGTCCCGTACCGCGAGCGCGATGCAGAACGGCAGCGACGAGGTGAAGGACGAGCCCGGGTTGCAGTCGGTGGACAGGGCCACGGTGACGCCCGCGTCGAGGAGACGGCGCGCGTTCGGCCAGGCGGCACGGGTGGAGAACTCGGCGCCGGGGAGCAGGGTGGCGACGGTGTTGCCGTCGGCCAGCGCGTCGACGTCGGCGTCCGTCAGGTGGGTGCAGTGGTCGGCGCTGGCCGCGTCGAGTTCGACGGCGAGCTGGACGCCGGGGCCGTAGGAGAGCTGGTTGGCGTGGACGCGGGGGTGCAGTCCCCTGGCCTTGCCCGCGGTCAGGATCGCGCGCGCCTGGTCGCCGTCGAAGGCGCCCTTCTCGCAGAAGACGTCGATCCAACGGGCGTACGGGGCGCAGGCGTCGAGCATCTCGCCGGTGACGAGGGCGACATAGCCGGCCGGGTCGTCGGCGTAGTCCGGGGAGACGATGTGGGCGCCGAGGTAGGTGACCTCCTCGGTGTGGGCGGCGGCGATGCGCAGGGCGCGGGCCTCGTCCTCGACGGTCAGTCCGTAGCCGGACTTCGTCTCGAAGGTCGTGGTGCCCTGGCGCAGGGCCTCGGCGAGATAGCGGGTCAGGCCCGCCTCCAGCTCGGCGTCCGTGGCCGCGCGGGTCGCGGCGACGGTGGTCCGAATGCCGCCCGCGCTGTACGCCCGCCCGGACATCCGGGCGTTGAACTCCTGCGTCCGGTCCCCCGCGAAGACCAGGTGGGAGTGGGAGTCCACGAAGCCCGGGAGGACGGTCCCGCCGCCCGCGTCGACCCGGTTGTCAGTGGCGGGTGCTTTGCTTGCTTCACCGGTCCACGCGACGCGGTCGCCGTCGATGACGACGGCCGCGTCCTGGATCAGACCGAGAGGGGAGTCGTCGCCGAGGGAGGGGTCGTTGGTGACGAGCGTGGCGATGTTGGTGATGACGGTGCTGCTCATGGCGTCCTCGTGGGTGGTCGTCAGGCGCGGAGGGCCTCGACGGCCCGCGCCAGGGCCTGCGGCACATCGGGTACGAGCGTGTGGGCCCCGTCGCGTACGACGTGCCGGCCTGCGACGATCGTGTGCCGTACGTCCGCTGCCGTCGCGGCGAATACGGCTGTCTCGGCGCCGAGCCTGGGCAGCGGCCCCGCCGTTCTGACCGAGTCGAGCGCGATCGTCGTCAGGTCGGCGAGCGCGCCGGGCTCGAGGGTGCCCGCCTGGTCCCAGCCGAGGGCCGCGTGGCCGTCGGCGGAGGCGGCCCGGAGCAGGGCGGCGGCGGTCCAGTGGCCGCGGGTGCGGGTGCGCAGGCGCTCGTTGAGCTCCATCGCGCGGGCCTCTTCGAGCAGGTCGATGACGGCGTGGCTGTCGGAGCCGAGGGAGAGCGGGGAGCCCTGCCGCTGGAGGGCGACCGCGGGTCCGATGCCGTCCGCGAGGTCCCGTTCCGTCGTCGGGCACATGCAGGTGCCGGTGCCGCTGTTGCCGATCAGGGCGATGTCCTGGTCGGTGAGGTGGGTGTTGTGGACGCCGGTGGTGCGGGGGCCGAGGACCCCGTGGTCGGCGAGCAGCTGGGTGGGCGTGCAGCCGTGGGCCGTGCGGCAGGCGTCGTTCTCGGCGGTCTGCTCCGACAGGTGCACATGCAGCGGGGCCCGCCGTTCCTCGGCCCAGCGGGCCACGGTCGCCAACTGGTCGGCGGGCACGGCCCGTACGGAGTGGACGGCCGCTCCGATCCGCGCGTGATCCCGTTCCTTGAGAACTGAACAGCGTTCGGCCCAGGCTTCGGCGGTTCGGTCGGAGAAGCGGAGCTGGTGGGTGTTGGGCGCCTGTCCGAAGCCGGAGGAGAGGTAGGCGGTGTCGAGGAGGGTGATCCGGATCCCGGCGTCGGCGGCGGCCGCGATCAGGGCCTCGCCCATGGCGTTGGGGTCGGAGTAGGGGGTGCCGCCGGGGGCGTGGTGCAGGTAGTGGAACTCGCCGACGGCGGTGATGCCGGCGAGCGCCATCTCGGCGTACACGGCCCGCGCGAGGGCGTGGTAGGTCTCGGGGGTCAGCCGGTCCGCCGTGGCGTACATGACCTCGCGCCAGGTCCAGAAGGTGCCGCTGCCGACCTGGACGGTGCCGCGCAGGGCGCGGTGGAAGGCGTGGCTGTGGGCGTTGGCGAGCCCGGGGAGGGTGAGACCGCGCAGGATCTCGGCGCCGGGGGGCGGCTTCTCGGTGTCGGTGCGGACGGCGGTGACGCGGCCGTCCGCGATGTCCACGGTCACGCCCGGCTCGACGTGGGTGTCGAGCCAGGCGTGCTCCAGCCAGTACGTCTGCGTCACGTGCAGGCCAGTCCTTCCAGTACGTCGGCGAGGGCGAGGACTCCGGCCACGCAGTCGTCCTCGGCGGCGAACTCGGCCGGGGAGTGCGAGACGCCGGTGGGGTTGCGCACGAACAGCATGGCGGTCGGGATCGTCCCGGACAGGATTCCGGCGTCGTGTCCGGCGCCGGTGCCGAGGACGGGGACGGTCAGGCCGGTGTCCGTGCCGAGGATGCGGGCCAGTTCGTCGCGCAGGGCGTGGTCGAACTCGACGACCGGGGTGAAGGACTCCCGGACGACGTCGAGGTCGATGCCGTGCGCCGCCGCGTAACTCTCGGCGGCCTTGCGGACGCCGCCGACCACCTGGTCGAGGGTGGCCTGGTCCTCGGCGCGGGAGTCGAGCCAGCCGCGGACGAGGGAGGGGACGGCGTTGACGCCGTTCGGCTCGACGGAGATCTTGCCGAAGGTGGCGACGGCACCGGCGAGTTCGGCCTCCCGGCGGGCGGCGAGCACGGTCTCGGCGTACGACAGCATCGGGTCGCGGCGGTCCACGAGCCGGGTGGTCCCGGCGTGGTTGGCCTCGCCCCGGAAGTCGAACCGCCACCGGCCGTGCGGCCAGATCGCGCTGGCGATGCCGACCCGGTCGCCGGAGAGGTCCAGCGCGCGGCCCTGCTCGACGTGCAGTTCGACGAAGGCGCCGATCCGGGACAGCCGCTCCGGGTCGGGCCCGATGGCGTCGGGGTCGTACCCGGCGGCCTCCATGGCCCGGGGCAGGCTGACCCCGGCGCCGTCGGTCAGTGCGCGGGCGTTCTCGACGGTGAGCTGTCCCGCGGTGAGCCGCGACCCGACGCAGGCGAGTCCGAACCGGGCGCCCTCCTCGTCACCGAAGTTGACCAGGGCGAGGGGCTTGGTGAACCGCGCGTTCCTGCCGCGCAGTTCGTCCAGGGCGGCGAAGGAGGACACGACGCCGAGGGGGCCGTCGAAGGCGCCGCCGTCGGGTACGGAGTCGAGGTGCGAGCCGGTGACCACGGCGTCCCCGGCGGCGGGGTCCCCGAGCCAGGCCCACTGGTTGCCGTTCCGGTCGACCTCATAGGTCAGCCCGCGCGCCTCGGCCTGTGCCCTGAACCAGGCCCGGCACTCGGCGTCGGCCCCGGTCCAGGCGAACCGCCGATAGCCGTGCGAGTCGGGGTGCCGACCGATGGGGAGCAGCTCGCGCCACATGGAGTGGAAGGAGTCGCCACCGCCCGCCGGACCGGCACCCGCACCCGCACCCGCACCCGCACCCGGCGAAGAGGCCTCAGCTCCCACCGGAGAGTTGCCGTGCCCGCCTTCGTCCTGGGTCACGCGTCGTCACCCTCACGCATCGGCACCCGCACGCCCTTGTCGTCCGCCACGGACTCGGCGATGTCGTAGCCCGCGTCCACGTGCCGGATGAGGCCCATGCCCGGGTCGTTCGTCAGCACGCGCCGGATCTTCTCGCCGCCCAGCTTCGTGCCGTCCGCCACCGTCACCTGCCCGGCGTGGATGGACCGCCCCATGCCGACACCGCCTCCGTGGTGGAGGGAGACCCAGGACGCGCCGGAGGCCACGTTGACCATGGCGTTCAGCAGCGGCCAGTCCGCGATCGCGTCGGAGCCGTCGAGCATGGCCTCCGTCTCGCGGTAGGGGGAGGCGACGGAACCGCAGTCGAGGTGGTCGCGGCCGATGGCGAGCGGCGCCGCCAGCTCACCGGAGGCGACCATGTCGTTGAACCGCTCGCCGGCCTTGTCCCGCTCGCCGTATCCGAGCCAGCAGATCCGCGCGGGCAGACCCTGGAAGTGGACCCGCTCGCCCGCCATCCTGATCCAGCGGTGCAGGGACTCGTTCTCCGGGAAGAGCTCCAGGATCGCCTTGTCGGTCTTGGCGATGTCCGAGGCCTCGCCCGACAGGGCCGCCCACCGGAAGGGGCCCTTGCCCTCGCAGAACAGCGGGCGGATGTAGGCGGGGACGAAGCCGGGGAAGGCGAACGCCCGGTCGTACCCGGCGAGCTGCGCCTCGCCGCGGATGGAGTTGCCGTAGTCGAAGACCTCGGTGCCGGCGTCCATGAAGCCGACCATCGCCTCGACGTGCCGCGCCATGGACTCCCGCGCGCGGGTGGTGAAGCCGGCCGGGTCCTTCGCCGCGTAGGAGGCCATGTCGTCGAAGTCGACGCCGACGGGCAGGTACGACAGCGGGTCGTGGGCCGAGGTCTGGTCGGTGACGATGTCGATGGGGGCGCCCTCGGCGAGCATCCGCGGCAGCAGCTCCGCCGCGTTGCCGAGCAGGCCGATGGAGAGCGGGCGGCGGGCGTCCCGGGCCTCGACGGCGAGCTGGAGGGCGTGCTCCAGGGAGTCGGCGCGGACGTCCAGGTAACGGTGCTCGATGCGGCGCTCGATGGCGCGCGGGTCGCAGTCGACGCAGATCGCGACTCCGTCGTTCATGGTGACGGCGAGCGGCTGGGCGCCGCCCATGCCACCGAGGCCCGCGGTCAGGGTGATCGTGCCCGCGAGGGTGCCGCCGAACTTCTTCGCGGCGACCGCGGCAAAGGTCTCGTAGGTGCCCTGGAGGATGCCCTGGGTGCCGATGTAGATCCAGGAGCCGGCCGTCATCTGGCCGTACATGGTCAGGCCGAGCTGCTCCAGGCGGCGGAACTCCTCCCAGTTGGCCCAGTCGCCGACGAGGTTGGAGTTGGCGATGAGGACGCGCGGGGCCCACTCGTGGGTCTGCATGACGCCGACCGGGCGACCGGACTGGACGAGCATGGTCTCGTCCTGCTTCAGGGTCCGCAGCGTGCGGACCATCGCGTCGAAGGAGCGCCAGTCCCGGGCGGCCTTGCCGGTGCCGCCGTAGACGACGAGCTTGTCGGGGTGCTCGGCGACCTCGGGGTCCAGGTTGTTCTGCAGCATCCGCAGGGCGGCCTCCTGCTGCCATCCCAGGGCGCTCAGTTCCGTACCGCGCGGCGCTCGTACGGGGCGGGGTCCTGACATGGTCTGCCTCCTAGCGGATTGTTGCTGCCGTTATTCACATCCTGGCGTTCTGAATAGAGCTAGTCAATACGCTCGTGCGCCAGCGCGGCCGCGCCGCGGATGTTTGTCTGGATACGTGGTCCCGGGGCAGGTGGCCCCGGGGAACGACACGACGGGGGCCGCGGTGGACAGGGTCAGGGACGGCGGGACGGGCGAGCGCGAGCACGGGGCGCGCCGGGACGAGGCGGTGCGGGCCGCCGTGGAGCAGGGCCTGGTGAGCCCGGACTCCCCCATCGTGGGGCTGCTCGACGTCACCGGCATCCGGGAGTCGGCGGCGGCCCTGCGATCGGCGTTCGACGCGGTCACCGCGCCCGGCACTCCGGTGCTCCACGCCTTCGCGGTCAAGGCGACCCCGCTGGTGCCGGTGCTGCGGCTGCTGCACGAGGCGGGGATCGGCGCGGAGGTCGCGAGCCCGGGCGAGCTGGCGCTGGCGCGGGCGGCGGGGCTGCCGCCGGAGCGTACGGTCCTGGACTCGCCCGCGAAGACGCCCGCCGAACTGCGCGAGGCGCTGGCCCTCGGGATCGCCGTCAACGCGGACAACCCGCAGGAGCTGGACCGGATCGACGCCCTGATGAGGTCGGCCCCGAGCCGCTCCCCGCTCGGCATCCGGGTCAATCCGCAGGTGGGCGCCGGTGCCATCGAGGCCCTGTCGACGGCGACGGCGACCTCGAAGTTCGGGGTGGCGCTGCGCGACGAGGGGGCGCGGGAGTGGGTCGTGCGGGCGTACCTGGACCGGCCGTGGCTGACCCGGCTGCACGCGCACACCGGCTCCCAGGGCGTCCCACTGTCCCTGATGGCGCGGGGGGTCGCGGAGACGTACGCGCTCGCGGAGGAGATCAACGCCCGGGCCGGGCGGCGCCGGATCGACACGATCGACATAGGCGGCGGGCTGCCGGTGAACTTCTCCTCGGACGCCATGACCCCGACGTACGCGCAGTACGCACGATTGCTGAGCGAGGCGGTACCGGGCCTGTTCGACGGCCGGTACGGCCTGGTGACCGAGTTCGGGCGCTCGCTGCTGGCCAAGCACGGGACCGTGCTGGCACGGGTGGAGTACGCCAAGAGCGCGGGCGGGCGGCCGGTGGCGGTGACGCACGCGGGCGTCCAGGTGGCGACGCGCACCGTGTACGCCCCGGGGGCCTGGCCACTGCGGATCGCCGCGTACGACCCGAAGGGCCGGCCGAAAACGGGCGCCTCGGTGGTGCAGGACGTGGCGGGGCCCGCCTGTTTCGCCGGGGACCTGCTGGCCGAGGGGCGGGCGCTGCCCCTGCTGGAGCAGGGGGACCTGGTGGCGGCGCTGGACACGGGCGCGTACTACTTCGCGCACCACTACGCCTACAACTCCCTGGCCCGGCCCGGCATCTACGGCTTCGCGCCCGGCACGTCCGGGGGTGTCGCCTTCGCGACGGTGCGGGAGCCGCAGAGCCTGGACGCGATCGTGGCCGAATCCGGAGGGGCTCACGCTTCCGCGCTCACCACCCTCCGGGCGCCCGAGCGCCCTTGACGCACTCCGGCGGCCCCGCGGTTGATCGGAGTCAACGGGCCCCGGCAACGTGGTCAGTTGACCCACTTTAGCCATTCGCCGCATGTTCCACCGGAAAATGCCAGATCCCTCACCCGCCGCCCACACGTTGCGTAGTTTCGGCGTTACTCAGCCGAACCCCGAGGCGGGAGGGGAAGCACGGTGCCCGGAATCGACGAGTGTCTGCTGGAGGCCATGCGGCTGCCCGGAGCCAGGGGCGCCGCGCTGGTCGACTGGACCAGCGGGCTGGCCCTGGGCACGGTCGGCGAGTCCCCGGGCGGCGATCCGGAGGCGAGCGCGGCGGAGGCCGCGGAGCTGGCCCGGCTGGCCGCGGAGCACCGGGCGTTCGCGCCCGGCGACGAGGGCGTCGGCGCGGAGGAGCTGCCGGTCGAGGACCTGATCCTCAGCAACCGGGACAGCTATCACGTGCTGCGCTTCGTGTGGACGTCGTTCGACAGCAGCGTGTTCCTGCATCTGTGGCTGGGCCGCGAGGAGGGCAATCTCGCGCTGGCCCGGATCCGGCTCGGCGAGCTGGCCGGACGGCTGGTGCTGGGATGACCGCGCTGCGGGCCACCCCGGCCGGACTGCCGCGACTGCCGGTGCGCGACCGGAGCACGGCCGGGGAGCGGGTGACGCGCGGTCTGTCGCCGATGCTGAGCCGGCTCGCCGCCGAGCGGGCCACCGGCGTGCTCCAGCGCGAGCGGGGCGCGCTGTACCTGGCCGAGGGCCGCGTGGTGCACGCCGAGAGCCCGGCAGCCCCCGGCCTGGACGTCCTGCTCACCGCGCACGGCACCCTCTCCACCGCCGCCTGGCAGGACGCCGTCGAACGGGCCGACGACCGGCTGGGCGCCGCCCGCCTCCTCGTCGACAGCGGCCGCCTCGCCTCCGGCACCCTGGAGCTGTGCCACCTCGGCGCCCTCTACGACGCCGCCTACTTCGCGCTCGCGCCCAGCAGCACCCCCGGCCGCTTCCGCTACGGCACCGGGCACTGGCTCGGGCCCGTGCACCCGGTGCCGGTGGCCGCGGTGGAGCGCGAGACACTGCGCCGCCGCGACCTGCTGGACCGCATCTGGCCCGACCCCGGCACCGACAGCGCGCCCCTGGCCCGCGCCGACCCACCCCGGCTCCCGGTGCTCACCGCCCGGCAGCGCGCGGTCGTCGCCCTGCTGGACGGCGTCCGCACGGCGACGGACATAGCGCGGGCCCTGGGCCGCCCGGCCTTCCACACCCTGGTGGACATACGGCGCCTCGCGGCGGCGGGAGTCCTGGCCCCGCGTGCTCCGGAGCACGGCCCCGACCCCACGCCCGCCGGCCCCGACCCCCTGAGGGGGGACCCGGCCGCCTGGCCCGGGGATCCGGACGGACACCCGAACCCGGAGCACCCCGAGCACTCCGGGCGGGACCTGGACCCGGGCCCGACCCGGGCCGGACTCCCGAGCCGCGCCCGGCCCCCGGTCCCGCCGTCCACCCGGCCCGAGCCCCCACCCTGGTCCCCGAACCGGCCCGCCCCCACGGAGCGGCTCGCGCCCGACGACCCCGACGTCGCCCTGCTGAAGAGAGTCCGGGATGCGCTGGAGGCCCTTTGACCGACAGGACCGACAGAGGAGAAACCTGATGGCCGCCGAGGCGCCGATTCTCGACGAGCTCCACCGGCTCAGAGCCCGCATCCCCCAGCTGACCGGCTCCCTCGCGGCCAGCGTCGACGGCCTGGTCGTCGCCGAGGACACCCCCGGCGTGGAGCCGGAAGGCGTGGCCGCGCTCACTGCCGCCGCGCTGGGCGTCGCGGTCCGGCTGACGGACGTCACCGGCCGCGGTGAGCTGCGCGAGCTACTCGTGCGCGGCCGGGACGGCTATGTGGCGACGTACGCCGCGGGACAGGGTGCCGTGCTGACCCTGCTCGCCCGGGACGACGTCAGCGTCGGCCGCCTCCATCTGGAGGGCCGCCGGGCGGCCACCCGGATCGGGGAGCTGGTCGACGGGGCGACGGACGACGGCAAGGCCCGCGCGCAGGTCAAGTCCCCCGCCGTCGTGCGGACCAGGACCCCGCGCGCCCAGCGCACCGCGGCCACGACCAACCCCAGTACGAACACCGAGAGTTGAGAGGAAACCACCGATGGCCAACACCGAGACCTCGCTGAAAGAGGCGCTGACCTCGATCGAGGGCGCGACCGGAGTCGCGCTCGTCGACTACACCAGCGGCATGGCCCTGGGCACCCTGGGCGGCGGCAAGAGCTTCGACCTGGGCGTCGCCGCCGCCGGCAACACCGACGTCGTGCGCGCCAAGATGCGCACGATGGAACACCTCGGTCTCAAGGGCGAGATCGAGGACATCCTGATCACCCTGTCCGACCAGTTTCACCTGATCCGGCTGATCGGCGGGCGCGGCGGCAACGGACTGTTCATGTACCTCGTGCTCGACGCCAAGCGCGCCAACCTGGCCATGGCCAGGCACCAGTTGAGGAAGATCGAGCAGGACCTGGAGGTCTGACCGACCGGGGCTAGACCAGCACGTCGGCGCGGCGGCGCGCCCCGCCCGGGGCCGCGTCGCCCGCCGCGATCCCGGTGCCGCGGAAGGCCTTGACCGCCTTCCCGGCCGGCCGTCCGCCGCCTGCCGAGAGCCAGTCCACGCGCACCCACAGCAGCGCGTCCCCGGCGCGTTCGCGCCGTCCGATCCAGCCGGACTTCAACCACAGCCCGGCGCCCGCCCCGGCGAGCAGCATGCCGCCCGCGGCGGGCGCGGCGAACGCGCTGCCGAGCGCGGCGGCGAAGGCGAGCAGCAGCCACCAGCGGTGCCCCCGGCGCCAGTTGCGCACGGTGACCGCCCGGTCCTGGAGCACGTCGTGCTTGCTCGCGCGGGCCGCTCCGCCCATGAGGGCGACGTACCGCCGGCGCCCCCGGTACGCCACGACCGCCGTCGTGACGATGAACAGCGCCGCCCCCGCCAGCACGCCGATCCGGCGCCCCGTCAGGCCGGGCACCAGTACGCCGATCCCGGCCGCGAACACCCCGAGCCACCACATCGGTGCCGCCCCGGCCCGTACGACGACGGCCACCCGAGCCAGTCCCTGACCTCCGCGTGCCACGTCCGCCTCCTCGTCGTCCCGGAGTCCGGAGCCGAATTCCGGACTCGCAGTGGCGGGGAGATTAGCGCAGTTGTGTGAAACGAGCCTGAGGAATCACTCCACGAACAGCCCCCGCGCCGCGGCCCGCGTGTCGAACTCCTCCAGCCGCGCCTGGGCGTCCGGCAGGTCGTCGCACATCGCCTCCAGCAGCACCCGGCCGAGCAGCATCGGCGCGCAGGCGGTGTCGAAGGCCAGCCCGGTGCCGACGGCGGCCGGGAGCAGCAGGTCTGAGGCCTTGGCGACCGGCGCGAAGGCGGAGTCGGCGACCGTGACCACGGTGAGGCCGGCCTCCTTGGCGTAGCCGAGGGTGTCCAGCACCTCGCGCGGATGCCGGGGCAGCGCGAAGCAGAGCAGCGCCGTGGCGCCCGCGCGGACGCAGGCGTCGATCCGGTCGTGGACCATCGTGCCGCCCTCGTGCAGCAGCCGGACGTCCGGGTGGACCTTGGCGGCGAAGTAGGCGAAGCCGTACGCCTGGGAGGCCGCCGCGCGCAGTCCGAGCACCGGCAGCGGCCGGGAGGCGGCCAGCAGCCGGCCCGCCCGCTGCACCGGGCGCGGGTCGGCGAGCAGTTCGGCCAGGTGCCGCAGGTTCTCGATCTCGGCCTCCACGGCCTGCTGGTACTCGTTGTAGGTGCCCGCGGCGGCCACCGGCTCGGCGGGCGCGACCTCGCGCAGGTGCTTGCGCAGGGCCGGGTAGCCGTCGAAGCCGAGGGCGACGGCGAAGCGCGTCACGGACGGCTGGCTGACGCCCGCCAGTTCCGCGAGTTCGACGCTGGAGAGGAAGGGCACGTCGGCGGCCCGCCGGACCATGCTGTGCGCGATGCGCCGCTGGGTCGGGGTCAGCCGGTGGCCCTCGAAGAGCGCCTGCAGCCGTGCCGCCGGGGTGTCCACCGTGTTCCTGTCCGCGCTCATGCCGCGCTCCCCCTCCAGATCTCCGTGAACCGGTCGAGCAGCCGGGCCGCCGCGCTCACGTCGTCCGTGAGCGGCCGGTCGGCCTGGTCCTCGTCGAGCACCGCTTCGGCCAGTTCCAGCGCGCGCCCCGCCGGGAGCCCCGGCTCGGGCCTGAGGTCGCGCTGGCGCAGCGCCCGTACGGCGGCGACGAGTTCGCAGCCCACGACGAGACGGTACGCGCCGCACGCGCGCAGCGTCTGCCGGGCGGCGAGCGAGGCGAAGCTGGCCTGTTCCTCGACGCCCCGGGAGAGTACAGCGTGGCCGAGGGAGGCGGGAGCCGAGAAGGCGCGCAGGTCACCGAGGGCGGCCGCGGCGGAGTACTCCAGGATCATCACCCCGGACGAGGCGGGCTCCTGGTCGGCGAGGAAGGGCTTCAGGCGGGTGTAGGCGGGCTCGTTGAGGGTGGACAGACGGGATGTGGACAGCCGCGCCACCTGGGTGACGGCGAGCCTGAAGTGGTCCAGCGCGAGGGCCAGTTGGGCTTGGTAGAACCCGCCGTGGTGGTAGGCGGCCAGGTCGTCGACGGCGATGAGGGGGTTCTCGGCGGCCGCGTTGATCTCCACCGCAAGCACCGCCTCCAGGGCGTCCGCCGCGTCGTGCGCGGGCCCGTGGATCTGGGGCAGACAGCGGAAGCCGTACGGGTCCTGGATCCGCCCGAGCGGGGGCGTGGGCCGGTCGGCCGCGCCGATCAACTCCCGCATGCGCCGGGCGACTTCGGCGGTCCCGCGATGCGGGCGGGCCTCGTGCACGGGCGCCGCGTAGGGCTCGTGCGAGCCGTCGACGGCGAGGAGCGACAGCGCGGCGACGACCTGCGTGGCGGCGATGAGGCCGCGCAGTTCGTGCAGGGCGAGGGCGGCCTGGCCGAGGGTGAGGGCGTTGCTGCTTATCAGGGCGAGCGCGTCGTTGTTGTCCAGCGGCTGCGGCTCGGGGGCGCCGGCTCCGCGCCAGGGATGCTCTCCGGCGAGCGCGAGTCCGACCTGGGCGAGGGCGGCGAGGTCGCCGGTGCCGACCGAGCCGAACTCGTTGACGACCGGGAAGGCCCCGCTCTCCAGGGCCTCGCACAGGGCGGTGACGACGGTGGGCCGCAGCCCGGCGCCCCCGGCCAGCAGCTGGTTGGCCCGTACGGCGAGCATGGCGCGCACCTGCCGGGCGGGCAGTTCCTCCCCGATGCCCCCGGCGTGGCTCCGCAACAGCCGCAGGCCGTGTCCGGCGGCGGCCTCGGTGGGCACGTCCTCGTTCCGGTTGGCACCGACGCCGGTGGAGCGGCCGTAGACGCGTCCCGTGGCGGCGATCTGCCGGGCGGCGTCCCAGGAGCGGGTGGCCCGCTTCATCGCCGCGTCCTCCGGCACCGGCCGAGCGGCCCCGTCGGCGAGGCGCACCACGTCCGCGACGGAGAGTTCACGGCCGTCGAGGAGCACCGAGCCGACGTCCATGACCGGAGGCCCGTCCACGATCCGAGACGACATCAAGCCCAAACTCCCCTCAACCCGGACACCCAATCTTGCCCACCGGCCATCCGTTACCTCGGATCAACGCCGAGGCATCGGCAATCTATTCAGACAACAAGAACTCTGCATGACGCTATACAGGCCGGGCAAGGGACACCTCATGATCCAGTCAGACGCCCGGGGGACCCCCGGCCGAACAGGGGGGCTAACCCCAGTGCGACCGGCGCTCGAGCTTTCTACCGTGGGTGCCATGACCGGAATGGACGCGCGGGACACCGAGCTGAAGAAGGAACTCAACGCGACTCTGCACGCCCGCAGGGATCTCGGCGAGGAGTACGAGTCCGCGCTGGTCGACTCGTTCCTGGAGAAGGTCGACCAGCGGATCGACGGGGCGGTCGAGCGCCGGGTGCGCCGCCAGCTCGCCGAGCAGCAGATGGTGGTGGCCCGGGGCGCCCGGTCGCCGCAGCCGACGGACAGCTGGGGCGAGCGCTTCGGCTTCGGCCTGGTCTCGCTGGTCCTGGCCATCCCGCTGTCCGGCATCGGCGGCGGTGTCGCCGGCCTGTCCGGCCTGTTCGTCGCCTGGGCAGGCATCGTCGGCGTCAACGTCGTCCAGGCTGTCCGCATCAACCCGGACCTGTTCCGCCGAGGCCGCAAGGCCCGGAAGGACTCGGACTGGGAGGACTGACCGGCAGCATCGGGCCCCGACGGCTGCCCGGCGCCGGGACCTCACACCCCCGACCGGCTCGGATCCGCCGGATCCGGGCTGAGCTGGGGTTCCGCGACCCGCCGCCGACGCCTGCGCTTGAGCAGGGCCCACGGGCCCCGAGGCCCGGTCGGCATCGCCGCCGTGACCTCCGTACCGGCCTCTTTTGCCGCCTCCGCGGCGGCCCGGGCCACCGGCAGGAAGCCCTCGCGGCGGGAGGCGTCGGGGCGCTCCTCCTCCGCGGGCCACAGGCCGAGGGCCGCGCAGACCGTGGGGAGGACGGCCATGGCGGCCGTCGCGTAGCCCTCCGCCGAGGGGTGGTAGCTGTCCGCTCCGAACATCTCGCGCGGGTTCGCCGCGAACTCCGGGCCCAGCAGATCACCCAGCGACACCGTACGACCGCCCTGTTCGACCACGCCGATCGTCTGGGCGGCCGCGAGCTGACGGGAGGCGCGCCGGGCCAGCCAGCGCAGGGGCTGCTGGACGGGCTCGATGGTGCCGAGGTCGGGGCAGGTGCCGACCACCACCTCGGCGCCGGCCGTGCGCAGCCGTCGTACCGCCGTGGAGAGGTAGCGCACCGAGCGCGTCGCGGGCATCCGGTGCGTGACGTCGTTGGCGCCGATCATGATCACGCAGACGTCGGGCACCTGGCCGGAGTCGGCCAGGGCCTCGGACACCTGGCGTTCCAGGTCGTCGGAGCAGGCGCCCGGCAGGGCGACGTTGCGCAGTTCCACCGGGCGCTCCGCCACCGCCGCGAGCCCTGACGCCAGCAGCGCGCCCGGCGTCTGTCCGGACCGCCGTACCCCCTGGCCCGCCGCCGTTGAGTCGCCCAGCAGCAGCAGACGCAACGGAGGCTCGCCCACCTTCGTGTAGCCCAGGCCGTACCGGCCCTGCGCGCTCGGCGCGTGCGGGGCCGTGCCGTTGCCCACGACGCGCTTGGCCAGCTGGACCTCCGCCAGCACCAGACCCACCACGGCCGCGCCGGCCAGACCGATCCCGCCGCCGCCGTACGCGGCACCGGCCGCGATCCGCCGGGCCACCCTCGCCCTCGACATGCTCGTCATGCCTAGCCGCCACCTCCTCGAACCCGTACATCCACTGCTTGCCCCGCACGGACCGTGGCCCAATCCCAACGGCGAGTGAACGACCGTCATGGCCCTCGCCCAGGCCATAGGCTGGCGGAACCACTAACGACCACATCTTTTGCAAGCATCCGGAGACAACGGTGCATTTCCACGACTCGATGATCAGCCTCGTCGGCAACACCCCGCTGGTGAGGCTCAACAGCGTGACCAAGGGCATCAAGGCGACCGTCCTGGCCAAGGTGGAGTACTTCAACCCCGGCGGTTCCGTGAAGGACCGCATCGCCCTGCGCATGATCGAGGCCGCGGAGGAGAGCGGCGCGCTCAAGCCCGGTGGCACCATCGTCGAACCGACCAGCGGCAACACCGGGGTCGGTCTCGCCATCGTGGCCCAGCAGAAGGGCTACAAGTGCATCTTCGTGTGCCCCGACAAGGTGAGCACCGACAAGATCAACGTCCTGCGCGCCTACGGCGCCGAGGTCGTCGTCTGCCCCACCGCCGTGGACCCGGAGCACCCGGACTCCTACTACAACGTCTCCGACCGCCTGGTCCGCGAGACGCCGGGCGCCTGGAAGCCCGACCAGTACTCCAACCCCAACAACCCGGCCTCCCACTACCACTCCACCGGCCCCGAGCTGTGGGAGCAGACGGAGGGGCGGATCACCCACTTCGTGGCGGGCGTGGGCACCGGCGGCACCATCTCGGGCACCGGCCGCTATCTGAAGGACGTCAGCGACGGCAGGGTCAAGGTCGTCGGCGCCGACCCGGAGGGCTCGGTGTACTCGGGCGGGTCCGGGCGGCCGTACCTGGTCGAGGGCGTCGGTGAGGACTTCTGGCCGACCGCCTACGACCGGACGGTCGCCGACGAGATCGTCCCGGTCTCCGACAAGGACTCCTTCCAGATGACCCGCCGGCTGGCCAAGGAGGAGGGCCTGCTGGTGGGCGGCTCCTGCGGCATGGCCGTCGTCGCCGCGCTGCGGGTCGCCGAGCGCCTGGAGGAGGACGACGTGGTCGTCGTCCTGCTGCCGGACAGCGGCCGCGGCTACCTCAGCAAGATCTTCAACGACGAGTGGATGGCCGACTACGGCTTCCTGGAGGACGAGGGCCCGAGCGCCCGCGTGGCCGACGTGCTCAGCGACAAGGAGCACGGCGCCATCCCGTCCCTCGTCCACATGCACCCCGACGAGACCGTCGGCCAGGCCATCGAGGTCCTGCGCGAGTACGGCGTCTCGCAGATGCCGATCGTCAAGCCCGGCGCCGGCCACCCGGACGTGATGGCGGCGGAGGTCGTCGGGTCCGTCGTCGAACGGGAGCTGCTCGACGCCCTGTTCACCAAGCGGGCCTCGCTGGAGGACCCGCTGGAGAAGCACATGTCGGCCCCGCTGCCGCAGGTCGGCTCCGGCGAACCCGTCGGCGACCTGATGTCCGTGCTCGGTACGGCGGACGCGGCGATCGTCCTGGTCGAGGGCAAGCCCACCGGGGTGATCGGCCGTCAGGACCTGCTGGCGTTCCTCGCCAAGGGCGGTAAGTAGCGGCGAACCTCCGGTGAACGGCCCGTGTCGGCGGCGAACTTGCGGTGATCAGCAGCCTTCGTCGCTTCGCGGAAGTGGTACGAGCGTGTCACGTCCGCGCAGCACCCGCTTAACACGGGTCCGGCACATTAGGGGGTGTCGGCAGGGCGGGAGCGGCTCCCCGCCCCGGCCGGCGCCGAACGTCCAAGGACCTCCGGAGCGGCTCCCGGACCTCCATGGACGCCACGGACGCGAAGCCCGGTCCTGACCCGGCCCGCGTCCCTCGCGGGGACCGCCGTCGTCCCGCCCCCCGGCAACGGGGGTGCGGCGGTCCCCGCGCACACCTCTCTCAGCGGCCCCCGCGGCACGAGGAGGTCCCCCTCCCCGAGATGCGCTGTCCGTACACGCACCGTTCACCGTCCGAGCGGGGTGGCGTAACCGGATCACCCCCGCCTTGGGCAAGGGTGTGCATTCGCTGTCATGCTGCTGTCAGGAGCACGCCCCCGCGATGGAAAAGCCGCTGCCGCTTCCGAGATCCACCGGCCAGAGCCGGACCCGTGACCCCTGGTGGGACAACGCCCGGTTCGTGTCGGCGGCGCTGATCGTGGTCCTGCACACCGTGGGCAGCCTGATGACCCGCCACGACCCGCTCGCGGCCTATCACGTCGGCACCTGGGCGTTCCGGGTCCCGCTCTTCGTGATCCTTGCCGGGGTGTTCAGCAGCGGCGGCCCGCTGGGCGCGCGTCAGCTGAGGACACTGCTGCACTCGATCGCCCTGCCGGCCCTGATCTTCAGCCTGCTGTACTCGCTGGAGGTGTACGCGCTCGGCGGCCGCTTCACGCTGCACATCACCCAGCTGCCGTGGACGCTGTGGTTCCTGATGTCGCTCTTCTTCTGGCGGCTGCTGCTGCCCCTGGTGGTCCAGCTGCGCCATCCGCTGCCGGTCACCACGGCCGTCGCGCTGGCGGTCGGGTACGTGGAGGAGTTCGGCATGCTGTTCTCGGCCAGCCGGACCCTCGTCTACCTGCCGCTGTTCTACCTCGGATGGCGCCTCGGCCAGGGCGCGCTCCGGGAGTGGTTCGAGAGCCGGTGGAGTCTGCCGGTCGCCGTGGCGGGGGTGCTCGCCTCGTTCGCCGTCGGGTGGTTCCGGCACGACGACGTGCAGGGCACCTGGCTGTCGATGCGCCACGCCTACCGGGCCGACACCCCGCTGGGCATGGAGGGCGCCTGGCTGGTCCGGCTGGCGGTGCTCGGCTCGGCCGTCGGCCTGGTGCTCTGCCTGCTGCGTCTGATACCGAGACGGCGGCTGCCGCTGATCTCCGCGCTCGGCTCGGGCGGCTTCACCATCTACCTGCTGCACCCGCTGATCATCCTGCCGCTGCGCGAGCGCGGCCACATCGCCCGCGCGGACACCCACGCGGAGCTGCTCGGCCTGATGGCGTGCGGGGTGCTGCTCGCGGTGGTACTCGGTACGCCCTGGGTGCGCCGCCTGGTCCAACCGCTGACCAAGCCGCCGGTGGACTGGCTGTTCGCCACCGCACCGGCCCCCGCCGAGCCGAAGACGGCCGACACCCCCGAGCCGCCCCTAAGCAAGCGCTTGGAAAAGAGGTCGGCATCACACCCGGATAGCGGTGACCGAAGCCTTACGTACAGGTAACTTCCCCCGTACGCCCCTCTCCCGTCGTCGTCTGGAGCCGTGATGCCCGAAGCCGTGATCGTCTCGACCGCCCGCTCCCCCATCGGCCGCGCTTTCAAGGGCTCCCTCAAGGACCTGCGCCCGGACGACCTCACCGCCACGATCATCCAGGCCGCCCTCGCCAAGGTCCCCGAGCTGGACCCGCGCGACATCGACGACCTGATGCTCGGCTGCGGTCTGCCCGGCGGCGAGCAAGGCAACAACCTCGGCCGGATCGTGGCCGTGCAGATGGGCATGGACCACCTGCCCGGCTGCACGATCACCCGGTACTGCTCCTCGTCCCTGCAGACCAGCCGCATGGCCCTGCACGCCATCAAGGCCGGCGAGGGCGACGTCTTCATCTCGGCCGGTGTCGAGATGGTCTCCCGTTTCACCAAGGGCAACTCCGACTCCCTGCCGGACACGCACAACCCGCTCTTCGCCGAGGCCGAGGCCCGCACCGCCGAGGTCGCCACGCAGGAGGGCACGACGTGGCACGACCCGCGCGAGGACGGCCTCGTCCCGGACGCCTACATCGCGATGGGCCAGACCGCCGAGAACCTCGCCCGCTGGAAGGGCGTGACCCGGCAGGACATGGACGAGTTCGGCGTCCGCTCGCAGAACCTCGCCGAGGAAGCCATCAAGAACGGCTTCTGGGAGCGTGAGATCACCCCGGTGACCCTGCCCGACGGCACGGTCGTCAGCAAGGACGACGGTCCGCGCGCCGGCGTCACGCTGGAGGGCGTGCAGGGCCTGAAGCCGGTCTTCCGCCCGGACGGCCTGGTCACCGCGGCCAACTGCTGCCCGCTGAACGACGGTGCCGCCGCGGTCGTCGTCATGAGCGACACCAAGGCCCGCGAGCTGGGCCTGACCCCGCTCGCCCGGATCGTCTCGACCGGCGTCTCCGGCCTCTCCCCCGAGATCATGGGCCTCGGTCCGGTGGAGGCGTCCCAGCAGGCGCTGCGCCGCGCCGGACTGACGATCGACGACATCGACCTGGTCGAGATCAACGAGGCGTTCGCCGCGCAGGTGATCCCGTCCTACCGCGATCTGGGCATCGACCTCGACAAGCTGAACGTCAACGGCGGCGCCATCGCGGTCGGCCACCCCTTCGGCATGACGGGCGCCCGCATCACCGGCACGCTCATCAACTCCCTGCAGTTCCACGACAAGCAGTTCGGTCTGGAGACCATGTGCGTGGGTGGCGGCCAGGGCATGGCGATGGTCATCGAGCGTCTGAGCTGAGCGTGTTCGGCGCACGACCCTGAGTGACCCATAGGCCCGGAACCCGGCAACCGCCAAGGTTCCGGGCCTTTTTGTGATCCAATCTCCCCCAGGATGTGACCTATCTCCCTCTGCCGAGGGATTTTCGCAGGTCAGACGCGTTTCACCCGGCCCTGCCAGACCCAAAGTCCTGTCCGGTTCGTGACGTTACGCACTGACAGCTGGTTAGTCCTCCCTTCAAGCTGATGTAGGAAGTCGGGGGTCGACTTTGAACCGGGAGTACGTCAGTGAGCGCCATGCCCATCGCCCTGCTGCTCACCACGGCCGCCACCGGCGCCGTGGGCGTCGCCGTCCTGCGCACCCTCATGGTGTTGCGCCGACAGGTCGCGGCCCTGCACACCGAGCTCGCCGCGAACAACGCGGCCGCGGCCCGGGGTCTGGTGCCCGCCGCCCGTCCGGCCGCCGACACCGACGAGATACGCGCCGCCGTGGCCGAGGCCCTGGCGGAGGAGCGTGAGCGGGAGCTGGCGGAGGCGCGCGCGTTCTGGGCCGCCCAGGAGGCCCGCGACGCCTCCGACGCCCCGACCCTGCTGGGCCTGAGCGACAGCGAGCTGTACCTGCCCCGGCAGGCCGATTTCGTGGGCCTGGAGCCCCTGGAGCCGGTCACCGAGCCGACCGCGGACGCCGACGAGTTCGCCGGGGAGTCCCCCGAGCTGGCCGCGGCCCGCCGTCGGCACCCCTCGCATCCGGACTTCGTACCGGTGCAGTCGCCGGTGGTGAACGACCATGAGCGTACGGTCGCCGCCCTGGAGGAGCTGGCCGCCTCGGCCACCGAACTCACCGACGTCCGCCCGGGCCCCCTCGGCACCCTCGACGTCTACGTCTTCGCCGACGGCACGACCCTGTGCATGACCCCGGGCCACCGCGAAACGGCGGAACGCCTCGCCGAGGCCCTCCGCACGGGCGAGACCCCGTTCCTGCTCGGCGGCTCGGGCATCTCGGGCGCGTACACCCTGACCTTCGCCTGTGGCGAGGAGAACGTGTACATCCTGGCGGACCGGGTCATAGCGAGCCTGTAGCAGTCACACTCCGGCGCGCTTCTGGGCCGCCGCCACCAGTTTCACCGCTTCCTCCACTTGGGCCTCGTCCGTCAGGACGAGGCCCAAGTCGTGCACGGCGACGGTGATTTGATCGGCGGCGGCGAACATCCCCGCGTCCGGCATCTCCCGAGGCTCCCGCGAGGCGTCCTCGAGCAGCTGCGCCCGCCGGGACAACTCCCTGGCCAGACCCAGCGCCTCGGCCGCGGCCCCCCGTTGCAGTCGGGATTGCGGGGCCGCCCTCAACCGGTCGGCGAAGTGATCCACAGCCTGCGTCAGACGCGTCGTATCCACCACGCCGCAACCGTACGCGCAGCACCGGGACTGTTGCCAATACGCGAACGCTCAGGCACCGTGACCTGAAGGACCGGCTTACATCCCCTTTGCGTCCGGAGGCGCCGATGTCCCACGTCCTCTCCGAGGAGACCCACCGCAACATGCTCGCCCGCATCCCCCACTGCACCGGTCGTGAAGTCTCCGACTGGCTGCGCACCGTGGAAGAGGGTCCGGCCCTCTTCCGCTTCGAAGAGAAGGTCAGCTGGCTTCGCCACGAATACGACCTCGCGTACGGCCACGCGAAGGCGATCGTCCACGAGTACGACCTGAGGAGGGCGGCGCGCAAATTCCTCTAGGCGCGCACAGACGGCGAAGGGCCCCGGGCAGGAAGCCCGGGGCCCTTCGGAACGGCCGAGTCAGACCGGCCGAAACCGTTGATCAGTCACTGCTGTTGAGGATCGAGATGAGCCTCAGGAACTCCATGTAGATCCACACCAGCGTCAGCGTGAGGCCGAAGGCGGCGAGCCAGGCCTCCTCGCGCGGGGCACCGTAGGCGATGCCGTCCTCGACCTGCTTGAAGTCCAAGGCCAGGAAGGCCGCGCCGAGCAGGATGCCGACGACACCCATGAGGATGCCGAGCGGGCCGCTGCGGAAGCCGAGGCCGTCGCCGCCGCCGAACACCGCGAACAGCAGGTTGACCGCCATCAGCATGATGAAGCCGAGAGCGGCCGCCATCACGAAGCCGACGAAGCGGCGGTTGACGCGGATCCAGCCCGCCTTGTAGGCGATCAGCACGCTGAGGAAGACACCCATCGTGCCGAGCACGGCCTGCATGGCCGCGCCGTCCGCGATGCGGTTGTCGACGACGCTGGAGACCACACCGAGGAAGACACCCTCGAACGCGGCGTACGTCAGGATCAGCGCGGGCGAAGCCTTGCGCTTGAAGGACTGCACCAGCGCCAGGACCATGCCGATCAGGCCGGCGCCGATGGCGATGCCGTAGGACTTGCTGATGTTGGCGTCGTCGACCGGCAGCAGCGCCCAGGCGAGCGCCGCGGTGACGATCAGGGTGCCGAGGGTCGTGCCGGTGCGCAGGACGACGTCGTCCATCGTCATCCGGCCGGTGGTGACCGGGGCCTGCGGCGGCGCGCCGTGCTGCAGGTCCTGCTGGGCGTAAGGGTTCTGCGCGTACGGGTTCTGGGCGTACGGGTTACCACCCTGCGGCTGGGCGTACGGGTTGCCCTGCGTGCCCACAGCGGCGCCCCCGGCCTGCGGCTGGGCGTTGAAGCCCGCGTAGCCGTTGTCGCGGCTGAACCCCCGTCGCGAGAAGACCGGGTTGCTGCTCCTCATTTCACTCCTCCATGGCCGCCCTACGCGACCTTGGCCTCAAGAGTAATGGAAAGGCAAAGGATTGACCCTACTACCTGCGGAGGATCTTTCCCTCACCATGCTGCCCAACACGCTACGCGACCGGGTGATTCCCGCCACCACCACCGCTCACTCTTAACCGAACGGGAACCCCGTGTACGCCTCGGCCAGATCGGTCTCGGCGGCCCGCGAGGAGGCGATCCGCGCGAGCCGGGCGAGCTGGAGGCGGTCCTCGAAGGGGGTCGCGTCGGGGGCCCGGTGCAGCAGGGTCGTCATGTCGTAGGAGAACCGCTCGGCCTGCCACACCCGCCGCAGGCAGGTCGCGGAGTAGGCGTCGAGCAGCTCCGGCGAGCCGGTCTCCTTCTCGTGCGTCAGCGCCCGCGCGAAGGTCACGACGTCCCCCACGGCCAGGTTCAGCCCCTTGGCCCCGGTCGGCGGCACGATGTGCGCCGCGTCACCGGCGAGGAAGAGGCGGCCGTACCGCATGGGCTCGTGGACGTAGGAGCGCATCGGGGTGACCGACTTCTGGGTGATCGGGCCGCGTGCGAGGCGCCAGTCGTCGGCCGTCTCGAAGCGGCGCTCCAGCTCGGCCCAGATCTCCTCGTCCGGCCAGTCCTCGGCGTCGGTGCCGTCGGGCACCTGGAGGTAGAGGCGGGAGACGGCGGGGGAGCGCATGGAGAGCAGGGCGAAGCCCCGGTCGTGGCGGGCGTAGACCAGCTCGTCGTGGGACGGGGGCACGTCGGCCAGGATGCCGAGCCAGGCGAAGGGGTACGTCCGCTCGAAGACCCGGACGAGATCCGCGGGGACCGCCCTGCGGGCCACTCCCCAGAAGCCGTCGCAGCCGACCACGTAGTCGCACTCCAGCAGGGACTCGCGGCCCTCGTGCCGGAAGCGGACGCGCGGGCGGTCGGTGCCGGCGTCCTCCACCGCCAGGGCCTCCGCCTCGAACAGCAGCGGGCCACCCTCCTTGAGCTGCAGGGCGATGAGGTCCTTGCAGACCTCGGTCTGGGCGTAGACGGTCACCGACCGGCCGTCGGTGAGGGCGGGGAAGTCGACGCGGTGGCGGGTGCGGTCGTAGCGCAGCTCTATGCCGTCGTGGCGCAGACCCTCACGGCCCATGCGCTCGCCGGCCCCGGCCGCGCGCAGGACGTCGACCGTCCCCTGTTCGAGGATCCCGGCCCGCTGCCGCTGCTCGACGTAGGCGCGGTCCCGGCTCTCCAGGACGACCGAGTCGATCCCGGCGCGGTGCAGCAGCCGGGCGAGGAGGAGCCCGGCGGGGCCGGCTCCGATGATGCCGACGGTGGTGCGCATCGAGCAGCCTCTCTCTCATCTCTGTTCGCGTGCGTGTCGCCGTTCGCGTGCGGCTGTTCGCGCAGTGAAGTTTGTTTCACTGACTTTCGCCCATGAGTTTCCGACCGCGTCCGCGCGCTGTCAACGGCTCTGCGGTGAAGTCTTCAATGGACGGTGCAGGTGTCGGAGGTGCCCGGAACCGGACTTGAACCGGTACGCCCGCGAGGGGCAGCGAGGTTTAAGCTCGCCGTGTCTGCATTCCACCATCCGGGCAGGCCATGGGCTCCGCGTCGAGGTTCCGAGCCTATCGGGATACATCCCCCGAACAGCGGAAGGACGGCCCGATGTTGTCTTATTTTATTGACGTCTGAGGGTGCATCAGCCCACGGAACGAGCCATCCGCACTTGCCAATAGCCTTGCGCGGGGCGCCCGGCCACGCATGTGGAATGACGGAATTTCACCGCTTGAACAAGGACGCTCCACCTGTTCTCGACACAGTGGTTCTCAGGGGCCGCCGTCATCCCCAGGTATGACACGAGCACGGCCGGTCCGACCCGAGTCTGCCTTCGGAACCGGAACAGCGGCTGACTACACGGACACCGGCGGCCACGACGATGGATGACATCCCCCGAACACTTCCGTCGTCTGCCGAGGAGCGCCTACTCGTGACCACCGCATCCATCGCCGGCCGGGCCACCTCCGTGGCCGCGCGCGCCCAGGATCTGTCGAAGATCTACGGACAGGGCGAGACCCAGGTGGTCGCCCTGGACCGGGTCTCCGTCGAGTTCCGCCAGGCCGAGTTCACCGCGATCATGGGCCCGTCCGGCTCCGGCAAGTCCACGCTGATGCACTGCGTGGCGGGTCTGGACACCTTCTCCTCCGGCTCCGTACGCATCGGCGACACCGAGCTGGGCTCGCTGAAGGACAAGCAGCTCACCAAGTTGCGCCGGGACAAGATCGGCTTCATCTTCCAGGCCTTCAACCTGCTGCCGACGCTGACCGCGCTGGAGAACATCACCCTCCCGATGGACATCGCGGGCCGCAAGCCGGACAAGCAGTGGCTGGAATCGGTCATCGAGATGATCGGTCTGTCGGGCCGGCTCGGCCACCGCCCCTCGCAGCTCTCCGGCGGCCAGCAGCAGCGCGTCGCGGTCGCCCGTGCCCTCGCCTCCAGGCCGGAGATCATCTTCGGTGACGAGCCCACCGGAAACCTCGACTCCCGGTCCGGTGCCGAGGTGCTGGGCTTCCTGCGCAACTCCGTGAGGGAGTTGGGCCAGACCGTGGTGATGGTGACCCACGACCCGGTGGCCGCCGCCTACGCGGACCGGGTGGTCTTCCTCGCCGACGGCCGGATCGTGGACGAGATGTACCGCCCGACGGCCGACAACGTCCTCGACTTCATGAAGCAGTTCGACGCGAAGGGCCGCACCTCCTGATGTTCCGCACCGCCCTGCGCAACGTCCTCGCGCACAAGGCCCGGCTCCTGATGACCGTGCTCGCCGTCATGCTCGGCGTCGCATTCGTCTCCGGCACCCTGGTCTTCGCCGACACCCTCTCCAACGCCTTCCGCAACCAGTCGGCGAAGAGCTACGACGACGTCGCCGTCGCCGTCACCTCGCACGCCGACCCGGACAACCCCGAGGAGGAGCCCGGCCTTTCGCGGGAGACCGTCGACCGGATCTCCGCCGTGGACGGCGTCGCCGGCGCCTACGGCCGTGTCGAGGGCTTCGCCGGGGTCGCCGACCCCGACGGCAAGCTGATCGGCGTCGGCTGGTCCAACAAGGGCTCCAACTTCGCCCCCGGCAGGGACGGCGAGGATCCCGCGTACGAGTTCACCGACGGCTCGGGCCCGGTGAAGGACGATCAGATAGCCCTGGACGAGGAGTCCGCCGAGAAGGGCCGTTACCAGGTCGGCGACCGGGTCCGGGTCGCGACCAACGGGCCGGTGGAGGAGTACACCCTCAGCGGTGTGTTCACCACCGAGGACGGCGCCGTGAACGCCGGCGGCAGCCTCGTCCTGTTCGACACCGCCGTCGCCCAGAAGCAGTACCTCGAGCCGGGTTACTTCGAGAGCGTCACCGTCACCGCCGCCTCCGGCGCAAGCGACACGCGGATCCTGGACGCGGTCGAGCCGCTGCTGCCGGACACCGCCGAGGCCCGAACCGGCCAGGCGCTCGCGGACGAGCAGGCCGAGGAGATCGAGCGGGGTCTCGGCAACCTCAAGCAGGTCCTGCTCGGCTTCGCCGGCATCGCGCTGTTCGTCGGGGTCTTCCTGATCTCCAACACCTTCACGATGCTGGTCGCCCAGCGCACGAAGGAGATCGCCCTGATGCGCGCCGTGGGTGCGTCCCGCAAGCAGATCACCCGCTCGGTGCTCGCCGAGGCCGCGGTGGTGGGCCTGGTCGCCTCGGTGATCGGCCTCGTCCTCGGCATCGGCCTCGCGGTCGGTCTGCGGTCCGGGATGGCCGCGTTCGAGATGAAGATCCCGGGCGGCCCGCTGGTCGTGTCCGCCACGCCGGTGATCGCCGCGATCGGCGTCGGTGTGCTGATCACGATGTTCGCCGCCTGGCTGCCCGGCCGCCGGGCCGCCAAGATCCCGCCCGTGGCCGCCATGAACAGCGTCCACGCCGTGGCCACCACCAAGTCGCTGGTGCTGCGCAACTCCATCGGCGCGGCCATCACCGCCCTCGGTGCGGCCGGGATCGTGCTGGGCGCCTCGACGGGCGGCGACGACGGCCGCCTGTACATCGGGGCGGGCGCGTTCCTCGCGCTGGTCGGTGTGATCATCCTGATCCCGCTGCTGTCCCGGCCCGTGATCGCGCTCGTCCGTCCGCTGCTCGTCGGCCCCTTCGGGGTGGCCGGCAAGCTGGCCGGGCAGAACGCGGTCCGCAACCCCCGCCGCACCGGCGCCACCGCCTCCGCGCTGGCCATCGGACTGACGCTGGTGACCGGCCTGTCGGTGCTCGGCATCACGGTCGGCACGGCCATCGACAAGATGACCACGGACAACATCAAGGCCGACTACATGGTCTCGATGGCCAACGGCGGCGACCTCGACCAGTCCGCGCTGACGGCGCTGGAGAAGGCCAAGGGCGTATCCGCGGTCTCACCGCAGCAGGACGCCTATCTCCAGGCCGGCGACGACTACGTCTCCGCCTCCGCGGTCACCCCGGGCGACATCCAGCGCGTCCTGAACGTCGACGTCGTCGACGGCAACGTCGACTCGCTCGCCAAGGGGCAGATCGCGGTCGCCGAGAAGACGGCCGAGAGCAGGGGCTGGAAGCCCGGCGACAGGGTCCGCTTCACCTTCGCCGACGAGAAGACGGCCACTTTGACGGTCGGCGCCGTCTACGAGGACAGCGAGTTCCTCTCCCCCGTACTCGTCGACCGGAAGGTCGTGAGCGAGCACGAGGCGAAGCCGTACATCCGGCAGATCTTCGTGAAGGTGGACGGCGGCCAGTCGGCGGCCAACGAGAAGGTCCTCGTCGACGCGTTGGGCGACAACCCGGCGATCACCGTCATGGACCGCCAGGACATCCGCAACGAGTTCGGCGGCGCCATCAACACCCTGCTGAACATCATGTACGGCCTGCTGGCGATGGCCCTGATCATCGCGGTGCTGGGGGTCGTCAACACCCTGGCGATGTCGGTCTTCGAACGGCAGCAGGAGATCGGCATGCTGCGGGCGATCGGCCTCGACCGGCGCCGGGTCAAGCGCATGGTCCGGCTGGAGGCCGTGGTGATCTCGGTGTTCGGCGCGGTGGTCGGCGTCGGCCTCGGCTCCTTCCTCGGCTGGGCGATCGGCGAGACCTTCGCCGACCAGATCCCCGGCTACGCACTGGTCCTGCCGTGGGACCGGATCGGGATCTTCCTGGGGCTGGCCGGTCTGGTGGGAGTCCTGGCCGCGATGTGGCCGGCCCGCAACGCCGCGCGGCTGAACATGCTCAACGCGATCAAGGCGGAGTAGACGCACCAGCGCAAGGGCCCCGTTCCCAGGAGGGAGCGGGGCCCTCGGCTTCTCAGCCCCAGGTCCGGGCGCGCAGCGGCATCCTGGAGGCGCCCGAGTCGGGAGTGCGGACCGCCAGCACCTGGTTCACGCCGATGCGGTTGCGCTCGAAGGCCAACGCCGAGGCCGCCATGTACAGGCGCCACACCCGGGCGCGGCCGGGGCCGGTGAGCGCTGCCGCCCGGTCCCAGCCCGCTTCCAGACGAGCCACCCAGTGGCGCAGGGTGAGGGCGTAGTGCTCCCGGATCGACTCCACGTCCCGCACCTCGAACCCGGCGCGCTCCAGCCGGTCGACGGTGACGCCGACGGGCTGGAGCTCGCCGTCGGGGAAGACGTAGGCGTCGATGAACTCGTCGACGGTGTACGACGACTCGTCGCGCTGCGGGCGCCGGGCGATCTGGTGGTTGAGGAGCCGCCCGCCGGGCGCCAGCAGCCGGTGGAGGTCCTCGGCGTACTCCAGATACCGCTCGGCGCCGACGTGTTCGGCCATGCCGATGGAGGAAATGGCGTCGTAGGGCCCGTCCGTGACGTCCCGGTAGTCCTGGACACGGATCTCGATCCGGTCGGTCAGGCCCTCGTCGGCGGCGCGCTTGCGGGCGTAGGCCGCCTGCTCCTGGGAGAGGGTGATGCCGATGACGTTCGCGCCGTGGTCCCGGGCCGCGTGGATCGCCATGGAGCCCCAGCCGCAGCCGACGTCGAGCAGCCGCATGCCGGGTTCCAGGCCGAGTTTGCGGCAGACCAGGTCGAGCTTGTCGCGCTGGGCCGCTTCCAGGGTGCTGTCCGGGGCCTCCCAGTAGGCGCAGGAGTACACCATGGACGGGCCGAGGACGATCTCGTAGAAGTCGTTGCCGACGTCGTAGTGGTGGCTGATGGCGCGGCGGTCGGTGCGCTTGGTGTGGAGGTGGCCGCGGCGGCTGCGGACCTCCTCCTCGGGGGGCGCCGGCGGCAGCGGCGGCCCGGCCATCCTGAACAGCCCCGCGATCGCCGAGCGCGCCTCGGGGTCGCGCAGCGTCTCGCCGAGCGAGCGGGCGTCCTCGCCGCGCTCCCAGACCAGTCCGGAGAGCAGGTCGAGGACGGTGTAGAGATCCCCCTCGACGTCCAGGTCGCCCGCCACCCAGGCGCGGGCGAGCCCGAGTTCGCCCGGCCGCCACAGCAGCCGGCGCACGGCACGGCGGTTCCGGACGACCAGCGCCGGTGCGCCGGGCGGGCCCGCCTGTGATCCGTCCCAGGCGCGGACGCGCAGCGGGAGCGGTGCTCCCAGCAACTGTTCGACGAGGCCCTTCAGCCGCGGCGCGGCGTCTGCCATGGCGCACACCTCCATGACGGAGATCCGGAATGTCCACCACCCACGTAAACACCAACGGGGCGGTGGCGCAGTCCCCCATCCGCGTCAAGAGTGCGGTGTGACAGGGCCGCGGGGCTTTCCGGGAACACGCCGAAGGGCCCCCCGCACCACGGATGGCGGGAGGCCCTTCGGATGGTTCGGCGACCGTCAGGTCAGGAGGCCTTGGCCTTCTCCTCGGTCTTCGGCGCGGCGGCCGCGGGAGCCGGAGCGGGCTTGGCCGCCTCGTAGAACTCCTCGCGCGGCGACTCGAGCGCACCGAGCGCCACGACCTCGCGCTTGAGGAACATGCCGAGCGTCCAGTCGGCGAAGACGCGGATCTTGCGGTTCCACGTCGGCATCGCCAGGCCGTGGTAGCCGCGGTGCATGTACCACGCGAGACGGCCCTTGAGCTTGATCTTCATCTTGCCCATGACGATCATCGCGACGCCCTTGTGGAGGCCGAGGCCCGCCACGGCGCCCTTGTTGGCGTGGCTGTAGTCCTTCTGCGGGAAGCCCCGCATGCCGGAGACCACGTTGTCGCCGAGGACCTTGGCCTGCCGCAGCGCGTGCTGCGCGTTCGGCGGGCACCAGGCGTTCTCGTTGCCGGCCTTGCGGCCGACCAGGTCCGGAACCTGGGCGTTGTCGCCCGCGGCCCAGATGTAGTCGGTGCCCGTGACCTGGAGGGTCGGCTGGCAGTCGACGTGACCGCGGGGGCCGAGCGGCAGACCGAAGCGGGACAGGACCGGGTTCGGCTTCACACCGGCGGTCCAGACGATGGTGTTGGAGTCGACCTCGAGGCCGTTCTTCAGCACCACGTGTCCGTCGACGCAGGAGTCCATGGAGGTGGAGAGGTAGACCTCGACCCCGCGGGCCTCCAGGTGCTCCTTGCCGTACTGGCCGAGCTTGGGGCCGACCTCGGGAAGGATCTTGTCGGCGGCGTCGACGAGGATGAACCGCATGTCCTCGCGGGAGACGCTGGTGTAGTACTTGGCCGCGTCGCGGGCCATGTCCTCGACCTCACCGATGGTCTCGGCGCCGGCGAAGCCGCCACCGATGAAGACGAAGGTGAGCGCCTTGCGGCGGATCTCCTCGTCGGTGGTGGAGTCGGCCTTGTCGAGCTGCTCGAGGACGTGGTTGCGCAGGCCGATGGCCTCCTCGATGCCCTTCATGCCGATGCCCTGCTCGGCGAGGCCGGGGATCGGGAAGGTGCGGGAGACCGCGCCCATCGCGACGACCAGGTAGTCGAAGGGCAGCTCGTACGCCTCGCCGACCAGCGGGGCGATCGTGGCGACCTTGCGGTCCTGATCGATGGTGGTGACCCGGCCGGTGAGGACCTCCGCCTTGGGCAGCACGCGTCGCAGCGGGACGACGACGTGGCGCGGGGAGATGCTGCCGGCGGCGGTTTCGGGGAGGAAGGGCTGGTAGGTCATGTACGACCGGGGGTCGACGACCGTGACGGTCGCCTCTCCGTAGCGCATCTTCTTGAGAATGCGCCGAGCTGCGTACAGGCCTACGTACCCACCGCCTACTACGAGGATCCTGGGACGCTCCGTGGTGCTCATGCCATCGAGTATCCACCCGCCCCTGGGGGGTCGCTCGTGCGCCCCTTCACAAGCTCTTGGAGGGGGTGTGCTATCCTCCGCGACCTGCGTGACCCAGGTCATGGCGTCGACCCGGAACCGCGGTGTAGGGGAGACCGTTGTCAATGCCGCGTGAGCTGCCTCTCTGGGCATCCGGGGCCACGGTGAGCCCTCCGAAACACCCCCGCGCGCCTTCCCCTCCCGGGACCCTTGGCCACCCCTTCTGAACGTGTTCAAGGGGCCGTTGGGGCCCCGGAAGGGCCAACCCGACCCCTTCCGCACCCCAACCGAGCCGAATTCCTTGTGAAGAACTTCACGAAGTTTCCCGACGAAGTGTCGCCCAGGGACCCTCGAGAGCCACTCAAACCATGCTCAGACGGCGACATGACCTGCTCAACCGAGGCTACCGGTGAGTAACAACGGGTGGCAAGGGAGGGCTGGGAGAGCGCCGGGAGAGCGCCTTGAGAGCCCCGGGGGAGCTACGCCACCGACCAGGCGATGCCGTCGAGGATGTCGTGCTCGCTGACGACGACCTCCTCGGCACCGATCCGCTCCATGATCGCCAGCAGGACGAGGGAGCCGGCCGCGATGACGTCGACCCGACCCGGGTGCATCGACGGTACGGCCGCCCGCTCGGCGTGGGTGGACCGCAGCAGCCACTCGGTGATCTCGCGGACACGGTCGCGGGAGACCCGGGAGTGGTGGATGCGGGCCGAGTCGTACTCGGGCAGCTCCTGGGCGATGGCGGACACGGTGGTGACGGACCCGGCGAGCCCCACCAGCGTGTGCGCCTCGCGCAGCGGCACGGTCCGCTCGGCGAGGTCGAGGGCGGCCTCGATGTCGGCGCGCATGGCGGCGATCTGCTCCTCGGTGGGCGGATCGGAGACGGCGCCGTCCCGCACGAGGTGCCGCTCGGTCATCCGCACGCATCCGACGTCGACGGACCGGGCGGCCCGTACGTGCTGCGCGCCGACGACGAACTCGGTGGACCCCCCGCCGATGTCCACGACGAGGTAGGGCCCCGGGACATGGTCGTGCTCGGCGAGCTCCCTGGTGGCCCCGGTGAAGGAGAACTCGGCCTCCTGGTCCCCGCTGATCACCTCCGGCTCGACGCCCAGGATGTCCATGACCCCGCGCACGAAGTCGTCCCGGTTCTCGGCGTCCCGGGAGGCGGAGGTGGCCACGAACCGCAGGCGCTCGGCGCCGTGCTCCTTGATGACCTCCGCGTACTCCCGGCAGGCGGCGAAGGTCCGCTCCAGCGCCTCCGGGGCGAGCCGCCCGGTCCGGTCGACCCCCTGCCCGAGCCGGACGATGGTCATACGGCGGTCCAGGTCGACGAGTTCGCCCGTGACCGGGTCGGTGTCGGCGACGAGGAGCCGGATGGAGTTCGTACCGCAGTCGATGGCGGCGACTCGGGTCACTTGGCCTCCTCCTGAACCGGCGTCACGCACGAGCCCTTGCGCCACCACTCCGGCAGCATCGCGAGCGCCTCGTCCCCGAGCGGGTTCACCCCGGGCCCGGCGGCCAGCGAGTGCGCGACCAGGACGTGCAGGCACTTCACGCGGTCCGGCATGCCGCCCGCGCTCGGGAAGCCCGTGAGCTCCTCGATCTCGTCGCGGCGGCGGATGTAGTCCTCGTGGGCGGCGCGATAGGCCGCGGCCAGCTCCGGGTCGGTCGCCAGGCGCGCGGTCATCTCCTTCATCACGCCGTTCGCCTCCAGCGTGCCGATCGCCGAGTTGGCCTTCGGGCACGTCAGGTAGTACAGCGTCGGGAACGGCGTGCCGTCCGGCAGCCGGGGCGCCGTCTCCACCACGTCCGGCTGTCCGCACGGGCACCGGTGCGCGATGGCGCGCAGCCCGCGCGGCGGCCGCCCGAGCTGCTGCTTGAAGGCCTCGACGTCCGCGTCGGTCGGCTCGGTGCGGGAAGTGGTGGGCGGGGGCGTTTCCATAAGGGCCTTAACAGTCTTTCGTCTTCGTTTGTCGGTCTGCGGTGTCTGCCGGGCGGCGGCGGTTAGCGGTCGGCGGCGTCGGACTTGTCGACCCCGTCCCAGACGTTCGAGTACCAGGGCCGGTCGGCGGCGCCGAGGTCGGTGCGCGTCTGCTTCGCCGCGTCGGGGTCGATCACCACGAAGCCGGTCTCCCCCGGCATCACGTAGTGCAGCCGCTCCCGGATCCGCTGCTCGGCGAACGCGTCGTCCTGCCAGCGTGCCTTGAGATCGCGCAGTTCCTCGACCCGCTCCCGGGCCTGCTGCTGCTGCCGTTCCAGATCCGCGATCTCGGCGCGCTGGGCGACGTACTGCCTTATCGGATAGGCGAGGGCGACGACCAGGGTGCAGACGACCAGGGCGAGCAGGGCCGCGCGGCCGGTGAGCCGGGAGCGGCGGGCCTGCCGTTTGGTCTGGGAGCGGTAGACACGGGCCGCCGTCTGCTCGCCCAGCAACCGGATCCTGGTCGCGGTGGAGAAACGGTCCCGGTCCTTGACGGCCATCTCTCACTCCCGTTCACACACGCGCGTACGTCCCCGCACACGGTACGGGACCGAGTACGGGGACGTACGTACGACTGGCTATGCCTTCAGCAGGCTCAGCCCTTTCCGTGCTTACTGGTTCGCGGAGCGAAACCGGGGGAACGCGGAGCGGCCGGCGTACACCGCGGCGTCGTCGAGGATCTCCTCGATGCGCAGCAGCTGGTTGTACTTGGCGACGCGGTCCGAGCGGGCCGGGGCGCCGGTCTTGATCTGGCCGCAGTTCACGGCGACGGCGAGGTCGGCGATGGTGACGTCCTCGGTCTCACCGGAGCGGTGGGACATCATGCACTTGAAGCCGTTGCGCTGGGCCATCTCGACGGCGTCCAGGGTCTCGGTCAGCGAGCCGATCTGGTTGACCTTGACGAGCAGGGCGTTGGCGGAGCCCTCCTCGATGCCGCGGGCGAGGCGCTCGGGGTTGGTGACGAAGAGGTCGTCGCCGACGATCTGGACCTTGTCACCGAGCTTCGCGGTGATGGTGTTCCAGCCGGCCCAGTCGTCCTCGAACAGCGGGTCCTCGATGGAGACGAGCGGGTACGCCTCGACGAGCTCGGCGTAGTACTCCGTCATCTCGGCGGCCGAGCGGTCCTTGCCCTCGAAGGTGTAGACGCCGTCCTTGTAGAACTCGGAGGCGGCGACGTCGAGGGCGAGGGCGATCTGCTCGCCGGGGGTGTAACCGGCCTCCTTGATGGCCTCGATGATGAGGTCGAGGGCGGCGCGGTTGGACTCCAGGTTCGGGGCGAAGCCGCCCTCGTCGCCGAGACCGGTGGACAGGCCCTTCGTCTTCAGGACCTTCTTGAGGGTGTGGTAGACCTCGGCGCCCCAGCGCAGTGCCTCGGAGAAGGACTCCGCGCCGATCGGGGCGATCATGAACTCCTGGATGTCCACGTTGGAGTCGGCGTGCGAGCCGCCGTTCAGGATGTTCATCATCGGCACCGGCAGCAGGTGCGCGTTCGGGCCGCCCAGGTAGCGGAAGAGCGGGAGGTCGCTGGCCTCGGAGGCGGCGTGGGCGACGGCGAGCGAGACGCCGAGGATGGCGTTGGCGCCGAGGGAGCCCTTGTTGTCGGTGGCGTCCAGGTCGAACATGGCCTGGTCGATCAGGCGCTGCTCGGTGGCGTCGTAGCCGACCAGCTCCGGGCCGATCTGCTCGATGACGGCGAGGACGGCCTTCTCGACACCCTTGCCCTGGTAGCGGTTCGGGTCGCCGTCGCGGAGCTCGATGGCCTCGAAGGCGCCGGTGGAGGCGCCGGACGGAACGGCGGCACGACCCGTGCTGCCGTCGTCGAGGCCGACCTCGACCTCGACCGTGGGGTTGCCTCGGGAGTCCAGGATTTCCCGGGCTACGACGACGTCGATGGACGGCACGAGCATCTCCTTCATGGGATGTGACGCTGGAAGTGCGGGGCACGTGAGCCTTGCGACTAGAGCCTAACCGCCTGAGGGACATCGGCCAGCCGACCGACCGTCCCGTGGACAAGGACAGACGGTACCCATTGTTTCTCGCCGGAACAAAGGATCCGTGAACTACGGGAGAAGAACTGCTCGTAGAAGGACCGCTCACGGAAGAAAAACCCCGCCCCGGTGCGTACGGGGGAACACGCACCGGGGCGGGGAGCCCGTGGGGACGGGGGGTGACCCTCACGAGGCCTCCAGTATGGAGGACTCGCATGGGAGGGCCCTGTGGTTCGGCTACGGGATTACTTGAGGTGCAGCTGCTGACCGGGGTAGATCAGGTCGGCGTCCTCAACGATGTCCTTGTTGAGCTGGTAGAGCTTCTCCCAGCCGCCCTTGACGTCGTGCTCCTCGGCGATGGTGCTGAGGGTGTCGCCCTTGGCGACCTTGTACTCGCCGTCACCCTTCTTGACCTTCTTGCCGGTCGGGGTGGTGACGGTCTTCTTGGCGGCCGGGCGCTCGGCGGAGCGGGAGGCCGGCTGCTCGGTCTCACGCGGCGCCGGGGTGCTGCTCTCGGTGCTCTCGGTGGAGCCGGAGGTGCTGGAGCCACCGCTGTACGTGGCGTTCGACAGGCCGACGCCGCAGTGCGGCCAGGCACCCTTGCCCTGGCCCGCGAGAACCTTCTCGGCGATCTCGATCTGCTGCGCCTTGGAGGCCTGGTCGGCGGTGGAGGCGTAGGCCGTGCCGCCGTACGCGGCCCAGGTGGAGGCCGAGAACTGCAGGCCGCCGTAGTAGCCGTTGCCGGTGTTGATGGACCAGTTGCCGCCGGACTCGCACTGGGCGACGGCGTCCCACTCGGAGGCGGTGGCGGCGGAGGCGTTGCCGGCCGCCATCAGCGGGGCGGCGACGGCGGCGCCGGTGACACCGGCGATGGCGATGGCGCGAGTGGCCTTGGACGGACGACGGTGCTTGCCCTTGCCGGAAAACAGCATGGATCGATCCCCTCACCGACGCCTGCGAGGTGAGCTGTCGGGTTCGGGCCGGTTGAGTTGCCCGGCCGTACACCTTTCGGCGTACGGCTCCACCCCAAGCCGCTCCGGTCAACCGACCGGCGCGGCGCTTACCTTGGGTCCCCCGCTCCTGCCTACGGCGCATGACGCGACGACTGTTCCCGGACGGCCACCGGCAGGATTCGGCGTGCGGCAGTCGGGGCCCGCTGCTTGCGAGCGGTCATGACCGTAGACAGGCGATCCGCGGAATTTCAAAGACGATCAGGGCTTCTGAGACTCATCCCACACTTTCACCAAAGCGGACATTCAGTGCGAAGTGTGACGCGAACTGGCCCTGGTTTTCGACCGGTTAGTCCCCTACTTCAAGGGTCTGACCGGGAGTGATACGGCTGGGGTCGGGACCGATGGCCGACTCGTTGGCGGCATAGAGCCCGCGCCATCCGCCACTGAGGTCAAGGGAGTCGGCGATGCTCGCGAGGGTGTCGCCGGCGCGCACGAGGTACGAACCGTCCGCCCCGCTCTCGTCCGCGGGCTTGCCGCGATGACGACCGACGCCGGTGTCGACGAGGGTGGAATCGCTCCCGACCCAGAGGATGTTGTCCGAGTTGTCCAGTCCGGAGATCCCCGTGAACAGGCCGTCGACCTCACGCGCGGGGTCACTCTCGGAGGAGCCGGACGGACCGGACGAGCCGGACTTTTCGGACGACCCCTTCGACCCATCGGACCCCGAAGGCCTCGCCGACTCGGTGGACTTGTCCGACTTATCCGGTTTTGCCGACTCGGTCGAGCCCGTCGACTCCGCAGAGCCGCTCGACGCTTCGGGCGACACGGAGGCGCCGGAGCCCGCTCCCGAGCCGGAGCCGGAGCCCGAGTCGCCCGCGGACTCGGAGGCGTTACCGCCGAGGGAGTCCAGCAGGCCTGACGAACCCGACGCGTTGGACGAGTTGCCCGATTCGGACGATCCGGGGGAATCCGTCTCTTCCTCGACGCCCGTGTCGATGCCGACCGAACCGGACTTGGCGTCCAGGCCGGAGAGCGGGCCGCAGGTCGGCCAGGCGGCGAGGCCCTGGTCGGCGAGGATGCGCTCGGCGACGGCTATCTGCTGGGAGCGGCTGGCCTGGTCCGCGCTGTCGGCGTACGTCGTACCGCCGTACCGCTCCCAGTTCTCCTGGGTGACCTGGAGACCGCCGTAGTAGCCGTTGCCGCTGTCCTCGCTCCAGGAGCCGCCGCTCTCGCATTCCGCGACCCTGTCCCACGTGTTGCCCTCGGCGGCGCTGGCGCCCGAAGCGCCGAGCAGCGGGATGGCGATGGCGGAGCCGGTCACTCCGGCCGCGACGATGAGAGCCGGAGCCTGGCGGGGGCGACGGTGACGACCGTTCCCGGAGAGCATGCGGGGGCCTTTCGAAGACAGCAGGGACCGGCGCGACGCCCGCCGTGTTTCCGGTGGCGCGAGGCGTCGCGCTGACGAGTGAACGTATCGGCAGACGATCACTTGTCACAAGTTAATGCCGCGCAGATCACGTGAAGATCACGAACTTGAGGGCGTGTCACGTTTGACCTGACGGCTCCTCAGGGGGAGGTGGGCGTGCACTCGACCGGAAGGGGGAGTTCAGGCGCGGGGGCCTGAACTCGGTCGAAGGAGAGCTCAGGCGCCGGGCGTGAACTCGACCGGGAGCGTGCGCAGTCCGCGCATGATGAGGCCGCCGCGCCAGCGCAGGTCGGTGGGATCGGCGGCGAGTCGCAGATCCGGCAGCCGGGTCAGGAGGGTGGCCAGCGCGGTCTGGCCCTCCAGCCGGGCGAGCGGGGCACCCAGGCAGTAGTGGATGCCATGGCCGTAACCGAGGTGCTGGTTGTCGCGCCGGGCGAGGTCGAGGGTGTCGGGCGCGTCGAACCGGGCCGGGTCCCGGTCGGCGGCGGCGAGCACGACCAGCACGGGGTCGCCGGCGCCGATGTCCTGGCCGCCGATGCTGAGCGGCCGCGTGGCGAACCGCCAGGTCGCCAGCTCGACCGGGCCGTCGTAGCGGAGAAGCTCCTCCACGCCGGTCTCGAGGAGGCCCGTTTCCCCGGCGGCCAGGGACTGCTGGAGCCGGGTGCGCTGCTCGGGGTGGGTGAGCAGGGCGTAGGTGCCGTTGCCGATCAGATTGACCGTGGTCTCGAAACCGGCGAAGAGAAGGATGAAGGCCATGGCGGCGGCCTCGTTCTCGGTGAGGTGCTCGCCGTGGTCGGAGGCGCGGATGAGTCCGGAGATCAGGTCCTCGCCGGGGGCCGGCTCGGCGGGCAGCGCCTCGCGCTTGCGGTGGATGAGGTCGGCGAGATAGCCGCGCATCTTCTTCACGGACCGTGCGACACCGCCCCGGGGGCCGCCCTGGTGGCGGATCATCATGCCCGCCCAGTCCCGGAAGTCGTCCTGGTCCTCCGGGGGGACGCCGAGCAGGTCGCAGATGGCGTAGATGGGGAGCGGAAAGGCGAACTCGTGGATGAGGTCGGCGGAGCCCCGCTCGGCGAACCGGTCGATGAGACGGTCGGTCAGCTCCTGCACCCGCGGGGCGAACTCGGCGACCCGGCGGGGCGTGAACGCCTTGCTGACCAGACGACGCAGCCGCGTGTGGTCCGGCGGGTCGATGTTGAGCAGATGCGTCATCAGCTCGGCCTTGCGCTCACCGGGGATACCGGTCTTGCCCTTGGCGTGGGCCGGCTCGTCGTGATGCTCGGGGTTCTTGCTGAGCCGCTGGTCGGCCAGGGCCTGCTTGGCGTCGGCGTACCGCGTGACCAGCCACGCCTCCACACCGCTGGGCAGCCGCGTCCGGTGCACGGGGGCGTGCTCCCGCAGCCAGGCGTACGCCGGGTAGGGATCGGCGGCGAACTCCCAGGTGAACAGCTCGGGGGCCGGGGGGCGGGTGGCTTCGGGGGTGGGGTGGTCGGTCACTCCTTGACGGTATCGGGCGCCGGGGCGGAGCTCGCTTCGAGTGCCGCCTCGCTGTGCCGCAGGCCGAGTGCGACGGCCGTGCTGACGGCGCGCTGGGCCGACAGCTCGGGACCGGGATGCGGGGGCTGCTCCGGGTCCCGCGTGTAGCGCTGCGTCATGACGGCCTCGAAGCCCTTGTCCCGCAGGGCCGCTCGGAGAGCGGGGACGACCTCGGCCGCGGCGGCACCGCCGTTCTGAGCCGCGCTGCCCAGCCAGTGCAGGGCCCGCTCGAGGAAGAGGAATCCGAGTTCCTCCACCGGCTCGGCGGTTCCGGCCTCCACCGCGGTCCGGAGATGGGGGACGGCCCCCTCCGGGTCGCGCTGTTCGAGGAGGAGATACCGGCCGAGCATGTAGGCCATGCTCGGGTCGTCCTCCGCGACCTTGCCCCACCAGCGCCGTGTCTCGCGGTCGTCCTCGGCCCAGGTCGACAGGACGGCGAGGATCAGCGCGGCCTGCTCGTCGCCCGCCTCGGCCGAGACCCGTACGGCCGCGCGGGCCAGCCGGGAGACCTCATGGCGTTCCGGCACTTCCCGCTCCGCCGCCACTCGGGTCACGGACCCCCATATGTGGGGCGTGAGGGCCGACAGGTCGGGACAGCGGTTCGCGTCCGCGACAAGGGTCCCGCTCGCCCGCCAGGTGCCCGCCTCCTCCCCGGGCACGAGCAGCCCGCAGACCCCGAGCCGAGGCCGGGTCGCCCAGTCCAGGTCGTCCTGCGAGGGGGGGCCGTCCAGGACCAGCGGACCGTAGATCGCGCGGGTGTTGATCAGGTGCTCCCACGTCTCCAGCGGCAGACCGCTGGTGAGCCCGCAACGGGCCGCGTCGACGGCGGCGCGCACCAGCAGATGCCCGTTCGCCCGCCCGCCCGGACGGCCGGCCCGCCGCCACTCCTCCCACAGCTCGGGGCCGACCGCGAGGAACTCGGTGACGCCCAGCCCGCCCCGCCACCGGGGGAGGTCCGTCAGCCGCCGGTCGTCCGCCCGCGCGAGACGCGCGAGTTCGGCCTCGCTCCACTCGCGGGTCACATCCACCGTCCGGGCGCCGCGCAGGGCACGGGCCGTCGGATGATCGCCGAAGCGGTGTGTCTCGTACGCGGTGTCCCGCATGGTGGCGAGGACCAGCGCGCCCTCGTGGACGAGCTGCGCCAACGGCCCCGCCACCAGACCCCGTTCGTCGAGATGGCTCTCGAGGTCGTCGAGCCACACCACGTAACCCGTGGCGCGGTCGCGGCCGCGCAAGGCGGCGGGCAGCTCGCGCAGATCCGTCCCGGGGTGGGCGTTGAACAGCCGGGTGCCGTCCTCGGCGTTGCGGTTCAGCGCGGCCCAGGCGGTCATGGTCTTACCGGAGAGCGACTCACCGGTCACGATGACCAGCCCGCCCTCACGCAGCCCCTCGGTGACGAGCATGTCCAGCTCGTCGTCACCGTCGCGCGGAATGTACGGCGGCAGCGTCGCCTCGTCACCGAAGGCGGACACGGGCCGCACGCCCAAGGTCTTGCGACGGAAGTCGAAGAACAGGGGCCAGCTGTCGGCGGTCGCCGCCGGGGCCGCGGTGCCGTAGTTGTTCTGCACGCCGATGACAGGTGCGTGGAAGTTGGCCCGGCGGAAGTCGACGTGGTCCTGGGAGGTGGGCGTGGGAGGTTGGCGAAGGATGGAGTCAACGGCCTGGTCGACGGCACCGTGTGCCTCGGTGGAGGGACCCGGCGTCGGGACCGGAACAGGCCCGCCGAGGACTTCGCCGCACTCCGCGCAGTAGATGTCACCGGCTTCCACCCGGGCGGCACAGGAGGGGCAGGTACCGAGGTCGAGGTCGGGCCTGAAGTCCTCTATGAACTGGTGGACTTCGTTGGCGATGACTCCCCTCCTGAACGCCAGGCGGATCTTGGACTTCCAGATCAACGCCGCGTCCCGGGCGGAGATCGTCCCGCTGCGCACGTCACGCCGGAAGCTGTCCAGCGTCGGGCCCACGTCCTCCTTCATGGCCATGCCGTAGATGTGGACGAACGTCGGCCTGACGCGCTCCTCCCAGTGGTCCGAGCCCATCGACGACACCAGAACCCCGGCCGCCGCACCCGCCAAATCGTCCAACACGCCTGACATTTGAGCCCCCGTGCCCGAACCCGACCCTGGAGGCAACCGTACTAACCTTCACGCCCCCCGTCTTCCAGTCCTTCGGCCACCCGCACCGCGTCCCGGTACGCCCGCCCGGCCGCCCGCAGCGCCGCCTCCGGATCGACGCCCTCCGCCTCGGCACGCACCGCGAGGGCGAGGAGTTCGTAGCCGATGCCCTCGGTCCGCGGCAGCGGCACGTCCAGGCCTGCGGTTCTGACGCGGGAGGCCAGCTTCGCCGCGAGGGCGAGGCCGGGCTGGCCGAGGGGGATGCCGTCGGTGACGGACTCCCTTCGCTTCTCCTCCGCCTTGGTCCGCAGCCAGTGCTCCTTGACCTCCTCGGGGGTGGCGGCCGTCTCGTCCCCGAAGACATGAGGGTGGCGGTGGATCAGCTTGGCGACGATGGTGCCGGCGACGTCGTCGACGGAGAACGGCGCCTCCGGGTCCTCCTCGGCGATCCGGGAGTGGAAGACGACCTGGAGGAGCACGTCCCCCAGCTCCTCACGCAGTTCGTCACGGTCCCCCTCCTCGATCGCCTCGACGAGCTCGTACGCCTCCTCGATGCCGTACTTCGCCAGCCCTTTGTGGGTCTGCTGGGACGACCACGGGCACTCGGCGCGGATGCGATCCATGACCTGGACGAGGTCGAGCAGGCGGGCGCCCGGCAGGTCGTAGGAGGCGGGGAGCAGCTCCAGGTCCGGCATGCTGACCCGGCCGGAGCCGGCGAGGCGGGCGAGGCCGTCGGTCAGCGCCGGGTCGCCCTCGCCGGTCGCCACGACCACGACGGTGCGTCCGCCGGCGCAGGTGTCGACCAGCTCCTGGGCGGTCGGGGCGGCCTCGGTCACCCGTATCCCCGCCTCGCGCAGATACGGCAGCTGAGGGTGCGCGCCGTCCGCGCACAGCACGCTGTCGGCGGAGCGCAGCGCCTGCCAGGCCGGCCAGGACAGCAGGCCGGGGGCGACGCGGTGGCTGGTGGTGAGCAGGACGATACGGCCGGGGTCGGCCGGGGCGGCTGCGGGGCTGGTGGTGTTCACGGTTCGAAGCTAACGCACGGCGGTGACGGGGCCGGTCGGGTTTTCCACAGGTCAGGGTGCGGAGTGTGATCGTATGACCGCACGATGCGGGACAGGGACCTGTGGCAGCGCCCCGTACCGTCCCGCCGCTCCCCGCTACGCCGGCTCCTGCGACCCCGCCGCCGTCACGTCACGCACCCACGGCGTCTTGGCGTCCACACGGCTGCTCTTCTGGACGTCCCAGGTGCCGTAGCGCGGGTTGAGGTCGACGCCGAGCTTCTCGGAGGCCTCGGACAGGGCCTTCCAGAACTCCGGGCGGGTGGTGTCGGTGCCGAGCTTGGCGGCGAGCTTCTGGGCCTCCAGCTGGAGCCGGAGGTTCTCCTCCAGACGCTGCGGGGCCACGCCGTACTCCTGGAGCCACGCCGTCTCCAGCGCCTTCGCGCCCCCGGCCTGCTGCTCCAGGCCGCTGCGCATCTGCTGGATCTCCTTGCGGCTGACGGTGACCCCAGCGTCCTCGGCGGCCTGGTGCAGCACGCGGTCCAGGACCATGCCGTGCAGGGTGTCCCGGGTGAGACTGCCGGTCCGGGCGACGGACTGGGCGTACTGCGCCTCGTCCGTCACGACCGCGCGCTGGGCCGCGCGCACCTCGTTCACCCGGTTCTCCAGCTGGGAGACGGTGATCCGCTGCTCGCCGACGACGGCCGCCGCGCCGGGATGCGCATCGTTTCCGCAGGCGGTGAGCAGGGGCGCCGCGGCGATCGCGGCGGAGAGGAGGAGCGCGGTGCGACGGCGGCTGGTGCGGCTGCTGCGGCGGTGCAAGGGAGCCTCCCGGTCGGAGATTGTGCGACGGTGCACAAAGTCTTGCGGTGATCGATGTTAGGCAGTGGCCAAGCTCTGGCCAACCCATTCGACCAACGATTCACGAGGACTTCGGGCACCGGCGCGCTAGGGCTCGACGCGGTCTCGAGCGCCCGGGGGGAATTCGTTGCCGTCGCGGTCGGAGACCGTGGCGAAGAAGGACGTGGCCCAGACCGTCAGGCACCCGGGCTCGTGGACCGTCTCGAACGGATGGTCGTTCCACTCCCCGTACGAGGTGACGTACGCCGACTCCCCCGGCTCCAGCCAGTAGTCCTGCCCGAACGGCTCCAGCCACAGTTCCAGCCGTGCGTCGCCGCGGTTGTGGACCAGCATCGGCACCGGGTTGCCCAGCCGCCGGATCGCCTCGAAGCTCAGGTCCCCGGCTCTGGGCATGTTGGCGTCCAGCGGCGCGAGGATCCGCTTGATCGCCTTGCGAGCGGCTCTCTTCCGGCGCCGCCCCTCAGCCACGCACCTGCCCCAGCCACTGCAGCGTCCGCCTGATGTCCGCCGCCAGGGGGTGGCCGGGACCGTGCAGGCGTTCCACGTCGTGCAGGAGGCGTACCAGGGTGTCGTGGGCGGCGGCCCGGTCGCCGAGGGCGAGCAGGAGGTGGCCGATGCGACGGCGCACGTCGTGGGCCGTCTCGGGGTCGCCGGACACGTACTGGTTCTCGTAGTACGGCAGCAGCGCCCTGAACTCCGTCAGCGCCGCCGCCGGATCGCCGAGCTGTTCCAGGCACTGGGCCACGTCGTAGCGGAAGCGCAGCGCCTGGGGGTCGGCCTGGCCCGCCTCGGCGGCGCGCTCGGCGGCCAGGGCGCGCAGGACGGGCAGCGCGCGCCGGTACTGGCCGTCGTCCATGAGCGTGGCCGCGTACTGCTTGCGCAGGGTGCGCACCACCGGGGAGTGCTCGCCGTGCTGCTCGGCGGCGACCGGGAGGATCGCGCCGAGGATGTCGACGGCCTGGGTGATGCGGCCCTCGCCGAGGAGGCGCTTGACCTCGTCGACCGCGCGGGCGACATCGGGCTTCTCCACGGCGGGCGGGACCGGCGCCGCGGGCTGGGGCGCGGGGGTGCGCGCGCGGTCCGGCCAGGGGGCGTGCGGGCGCAGGAAGGGGCGGGTGGGGTCGAGGGGCGCCCCGGTGGGCATCCCGCGCGCGGGCAGCAGCGCCGCCAGGTCCTCGTACACCTCCTGCGCGGAGGCCGGGCGGTGCTGCGGGTCCTTGGCGAGCAGGCGCAGGACGAGCGCCTCGAGCGCCTCGGGCACCTCGGGGCGCATCCGGCGCACCGGCAGCGGGGGCTCGTACAGATGCCGGTGCAGCACGCCGAGCGCCGTGGAGCCGGCGAACGGCACGTCACCGCTGAGGAGTTCGTGCAGGAGCACACCGAGCGCGTACAGGTCGGTGTACGGCCCGACCGCGCCGCCCATCGCCTGCTCGGGGGCCATGTAGGCGGGCGAGCCGATGGGTGTGCCGGTGTGGGTGAGGCGGGTGGTGTCGGCGTCCATGACGGAGGCGACGCCGAGGTCGAGGACGGTGACGGTGCCGTCCTGCTTCACCATCACGTTGCGCGGCTTGAGGTCGCGGTGGACGATCGGCACGGCGTGCACGGCGCTCAGCACGGCGCACAGTTGCGCGGCGACCGCGACCGCCCACTGCCAGGGGTACGGATCGTGCTCGGCGAGATGGTCGGAGAGGTCCGCGCCGTCGACGTACTGCATGACGAGGAACAGCTCCTCGCCCTCGGTGCCCGCGTCGTGCACGGTGACCAGGCCGGGGTGGTCGACCTGCGCGGTCACCCGGCACTCGCGCAGGAAGCGGCGGCGCAGCTCGTCCGCCTCCTGCCCGGCCACCTTGTCGGGGCGCAGCAGCTTGACCGCCACGCGCCGGTCGAGCCGTTGGTCGTACGCCGTCCAGACCTGGCCCATGCCTCCCTGCCCGATGAGCGTGGACAGTTCGTAACGGCCGGCGACGACACGCCCTGTCGTCACGGTCACCTTCCGCCCTCGTGGTCACCGCGGCCGTCGTGGTTGCGCAGGTAGTCGCTGAGCTCGTCGAGCTCGGCGCGCACCTGGTCGATCCGCGCGGGCTCGTGGCGCTGGGGCGGCGGCGGGGCCGGTACGGGACCCGGGGGCACGGCTGTCCGGGGCATCGGCGTGTGCGGCGCCGCCGGGGGCGGCTGCTGCGGCAGGGGCTGCTGCGGCAGGGGCTGCTGGACCGGCGTGGTCGTGTACGGCGGCATCTGCTGCGGGTAGCCGTAGCCCGCCGGCCCGTTCGGGGCGTGGAGCGTGGTGGCGGCGTGCGCCGGCGGGTAACCGGCGTACGGGGGCCGCAGTGCGCCGTGGAAGCGGATGTCCATCACCAGGAAGTACACGGCGCTGAACGCCCCGAGAAGCAGGACCGCCGCCAGCGCGATGTCCGACTTCACGTCCTCCTCCGGCACCGTGCCGACCACCGCGAAGCACGCGATGGACACCGGCAGGCTGACCCAGGCCAGCAGCCAGTCCGGCCAGCGCCCGCGCAGGATGGCCACCCGGAACAGCGGCACGCACGCGAGGACCCCGCAGGACAGGAAGCCGACGGCGGCGAACAGCACGCGCAGGGAGATGACCGTTGTAGCGCTGCGGGTGGGCGGCGCCGCGCCGTGGCCGTACATGACTGCTCCTGGACCGGTGGGCCGATGGGGACGGACGAACGAACGACAGAGTTCGAGCGTATAGGCCGACACGGACAACCGGTCCCGGGTTGTACCGAACCGTTGTTGTACTGATCACTTCCCCCGGCCGGTCCCTCGCCCCGGCGGTCAGTCCGGCGCGACCGTGCCGTCGGTCAGACCGTCGTACATCCCGCGCACGAGTTGGTCCCCGAGCCGGCTCGCGTGCCTGAGGGCCCGCTCGAACTCGTCGAGGGCGCGGAAGCGCGCGCCGTAGCGCCGTTGTTCGTCGAGCGGGAGCCGGGGCAGTTGGAGCCGCCGCACGTCCAGGCGGGTGGCCGTGGACGCGTAGCTGCTGGCCTGACGGTGGTTGGCGGTGCCGCGCAGGAAGCCGGCGAGGAACCACGCGTCGAGCGCCGCGCGGTCGGGGCGCAGCAGCACGAGGTTGCGTCCCAGGGCGGCGCCCCCCGTCGTCCCGTCGATCACGCGCGCCATCGAGCCCCCGCCGAGCACCGGCACGACGACATCGCCCGGCTCCGTCAGCACGGGCTCCTCGTCGCTCTCGGGGAGCGTCCCCGAGGGCGCCGTCCCGGCGAGGACGTCATGGTCGGTGAGGACGGGCACGCGCGCGTGGCCGCCGTTTCCGCCGGTACGCAGCACCAGGGCGCCCCCGCGGGCCAGTTCACCGACGGTGGTGAGCGGCCAGCGCGCGGGCCCCGCCCCCGCGGCGGGCGGCGGGGTGAGCTCGGTGGCCAGCCCCAGGGTCTGCCCCAGGCGCTCGCGAACGGCCGTGAGCGCCTCCGCGCCGTCCGCTGCGGCGGGGGGCGGCAGATGACGGGCCGGGGCGAGGTCGACGTCGTCGTCGAGGAGATCGATGACGGGCAGCGCGCGGGCGAGGCCGGGCCGCTCGTCGAGGGTGCCGGTGCGGTCGAAGACGCGCCAGGCGTCGAGCACGGCGTCCCGCACGGCCCGCCAGTCGGGCCCACCCCTCCCCTCGGTCGCGAACTGCCCCGCGTCCGCGAGCAGCACCTCGGGCCGCGCGGGGGCCTTGTCGGGCCGGCGCAGCACCCACAGATGGAGCGGGATGTTGTACGGCGGTGCCGCCCCGACCGGCAGCGCGACGACGGCGCGCAGCGCGCCGCGCCGCAGCAGGTCGGCCCTGATGCGGCGCCCGGAGCGGCGGGAGGCGGCGGCGGGCGGCATGAGCAGCACGGCGGTGCCGCCGTCCGTCAGCCGCGCGAGCGCGTGCTGCACCCAGGCCAGCTCGGACTCGGTGCGCGCGGGGAAGCCGTACTCCCAGCGGGGGTCGTAGGCGAGTTCGTCGTGGCCCCAGTTGCGCTCGTTGAACGGCGGGTGGCACAGAACGGCGTCGGCCCGCAGTCCGGGGTACGCGTCGGCGCGCAGGGTGTCACCGACGGCCGTGCGCACGGCGGCGCGGGTGCGCAGGGCGAGCCGGAGCGCGGTGACGGCGGCGAGGTCGGGCGCGGCGTCCTGGGCGTAGAGCTCCTGTTCGGGGCGGGGCGCGACGGCGCGCAGGAGGGCGCCGGTGCCGCAGGCGGGGTCGAGGGCGGTACGGGCCGGCCCGGCCAGGTCGGCCATGAGACCGGCGAGTTCGGCGGGCGTGAGCGTGTACTGGCGCGGGTTGGCGTCGAGGTGCCGGCCGAGGAGGAACTCGAACGCCTGCCGGGCGCCGCCCATCTCGGCGGCGAGTTCGGCGGCACCGCGGAGGAGGGGCGCCGAGGGGAGGACTTCCGGGCCGGTGGGGGTGTGTACGGCCTGGGCGTGAACAGTGGGGGTGCCTGCCGTCGAGGCGTGAACCGGATGCGGAGTGTTCACAGCAGGTGCCGAGTTCACGGCGAGGGGTGGATTCACACCGCTGTCCGTCTCGTCGTCGGCGCTCACGTTCACAGCAGTCGACGAGTTCACAGCATCCGGTGACTGCGCGGCCGCACGCGAGTTCACACCCCCGCGTGTGTTCACAACCGAACGCGAGTTCACAGCCGCCGAGCCTGTCCGCGTCGACGTCACCCCGAACCGCGGCGCCAGCACCTGCTCCAGCGCCCCCGGCAGCATCGCCGCGAGGCGTTCGTCGGAGCCCGAGGAGACCTCCAGCCAGAGCGTGGGCCGGTCATGGATGAGCAGCAGGACGCAGCCGGCCTGGGTGAGGGCCGCGACCGGGCCCTCGGGGTGGCCCGCCAGCTGCTGCCAGACGCGTTCACGCAGCGGGACCTCGGCGAGTTTGCCCTGGCGGCGCAGCCACGCCTCGACCTCGGCGAGCGCGAAGGAGGGGCTGGCCTCGGTGCCGCCCACGGGCTGGGGGAAGTCGGCGTGCCGACGCCGCCAGTTGCTGACGGCGGCACGGCCCACGCCGGCCAGCCGGGCGATTCCGGCAGCGGTCACCTCTGTCGCATTGTCCTGCACCGCCCGGCTCCCCTCGCCCGCCCGTTTTCGCCTGCATCAGGTCTGTGGCGACGAGCATACCGACGTACACCCGATCCATGCATTCACGGCCGTGTACACACGACATTCTGTGAACCGTGTTGACTCGGTTCACAGGCTCTGGTCTTATTGACCCAGCGAACGAGCGACCGCCGCATCGGAGGACGGTCGCCGTTCAGGGGAGGGGAAACAGCCATGGGTATGAAGGGCAAGGTCGCGCTGGGGGCCGTCGTGGGGATCGTCGTCATCGGCGCCGTCTCGGCGAACGCCGGGAACGACGGCGGCGGCGACTCCACCGGCAAGGGCTCTTCGGCGTCCGCCAACCGCGGTACGGGCGGGGAGAAGAAGTCGGACGCGGAGGAAGTCGCCGAGAAGAAGGTCGCGTTCGCGGGGGACGGCGACTACCAGGTCGGTTCGGACGTCAAGCCCGGCACCTATCGCACCACCGGCAACACCGACGGCATGTGCTACTGGGAGCGGGCCAAGGACGCCTCCGGGGAGATGGACTCGCTGCTCGCCAACGACAATGTGACCGGCACGGGTTACGTCACCGTCAAGGCCACCGACAAGCTCTTCACGTCCAGCGGCTGCAAGGACTGGGAGGCCGTCGACGAGAAGGCGAAGGGCTCCCCGGCCGCCGAGATGGCCGGCGACGCCGGAATGCTCAGAGTCGGCGTCGACATCGCGCCCGGCACGTACAAGTCCACCGGGAACACCGATGACTCCTGCTACTGGGAGCGCGCCAAGAACGCCGACCACTCGATCGACTCGATCATCGCCAACAACAACGTGACCGGCACGGCCGTCGTCACCATCAGCGCCTCGGACGTCTACTTCAAGACCTCCGGCTGCCAGGACTGGAAGAAGTCCGCCTGATCCGGCCCACGAGGCCCCTTCGTCGCGGCGCGGGGCGCGGCACGATGCGCCACGCCCCGCTCGCGTCACCGGCCCGCCCGCCCCCGAAGCGCGCGGCCCACCCGTCAGTTCAATCTCCAGCGCCTCCGCGCGCTCGTCTTCACCGAGGAACCCCCATGCGTCGCACCGCACTTGCCGCCCTCTGCCTCACCGCCGTCACCGCCGTGGCCCTCACCGGATGCCAGGGCGAGGACAAGACCGAGGGCAAGGCGAAGGACAAGCCCAGTGCCGCCCGCTCCGACAAGCCGAAGGAACCGTTCGCCGGGCTGAGCGGCGGGGAGATCGCCGACCGGGCGGTGAAGGCCACCAGCGGGGCCGACTCGTTCCGGATCAAGGGCGACATCCCCGACGACGAGACCGGCGGCACCATCAGCATGGACATGGCCATAGACAGCAAGGGCGACTGCGCCGGTCACATGAGCCTGGACGGCGAGGGCCGGGCCGATCTGATCAAGAGCGGTGACACGCTCTACATGAAGTACGACGCGGACTTCCTGCGCGGCCAGAGCGAGGGCGAGCCGAAGGCGGACATCGACGCGGCGGTCGCCATGCTGGCCGGGAAGTGGACCAAGATGTCCGCGACCGGCGCGGACGCCGAGGAGCTCACCGGCTTCTGCAACCTCGACACGATCCTCGGCGACGCCACCGACGCCGAGTCGGACGCCACCCGCGGCAAGACCACCACGGTCGACGGCGCACCCGCGATCACCCTGTACGAGAAGGACGGCAAGGACAACTTCACGCTGTACGTCGCCACCGAGGGCGAGCCGTACCTGCTGAAGCTGGTCAGCACCAACCCCGACGACGCCGGCTCGCTCTCCTTCAGCGACTACGACAAGCCGGTCCCGGCGGACAAGCCCACCGGCGAGATCCTGGACCTGGACGCGCTCGGCGCCTGAGCCGACACCTCACATCGGGGCGCCCCGCGCCGGGTGCCCCCACCGGCGCCCCTCACAGGGAGTGCCGCATCCACACGTTGGGCTCGACGTACACGGCGTATCCGCGCTCCGGCTCGCAGCGCACCGGCACCAGCGCCCCGGGGACCTCGATGTCGCCCTCGGTGTCGAAGGGCAGTCCGGTCCAGGCGCGCCACTGCTCCAGTGAGCCGGAGACGGTCATCGAGGCGGGGGCCACCGAGTCGATGACGGCGCCCGCCCGGGCGTGGACGCGCAGCCAGGGGTCGTGCGGCAGCCCGTCGGGGCGTACGCGGTGGGCGTACTCCTCGACGGGGGTGTGCGGTTCGAGGTGCTTGGCGTTGGGGCGGACGGGGGCGACGACCTCGGCGAAGCCGAGTGCGCGGGCGTTGTCCCGCATCGCCGAGAGCATCAGCGCGGACAGGCCGAGGCCCTGGGCATGCGGGGCGACGGTGACCGAGACGGCGCTGACGGTGTCGGCGGGCACCCCGCGGCGCAGGTCGCCGAAGGCCCATACGAGCACCTCGTCCCAGCCCCGGGCGGGCAGGGTGCCGCGTCCTTCGACGCGGAGGGCGAAGGGCACACTGTAGGCGTGGGCGACCACATCACCCCGCTCGTCCTCGGCGAACTGCACGAACTCCGGGAGTTCGGCGGCGATCCGGCCGTAGTGGGCGTTGCCCACCGGGTCGTTCAGCACCGGCTCGGGCCAGGTGGCCGCCATCTCCACGACCCGCTCGTACTTGTCGGGACGCTCGGCCAGGCTCGCTACCTTCCACTCCATGCCGTCACCGTAAGCGGCACCCCCACGCGCCGGGTATCGCTTTTCCGGGACCGAGCAACCGGTGCACGCCGGCCGGTTCAGACCGGCCCGTTCGCGCCGGGCCGTTCACGCCGGGTTCAGCCACCGCACTGGCGCAGCATCATCTGCTTGTCCGGCGGCGTCACGGGCAGTTCGTACTTCAAGGAGACCTGCGCGAAACGCACCGCGTAGGAGCAGCGGATCCGCTTGTTCGGGGGGAGCCAGGAGGCGGGCCCCGAATCGCCCTTGGAGCTGTTGGTCGGCCCGTCGACCGGCATCAGGTTGAGCGGGTCGTTGGCGATGTCCTGGCGCTTTCCCTCGCTCCAGCGGGAGGCGCCCATCTGCCAGTCGTAGGAGAGCGGCATGACGTGGTCGATCTGGACCTCCGTGGCGCGGGACTTGGCCCAGTCGATGGTCCGGCCCGTGTACGGGTCGTGCAGCCGCATCGCCATGACGACGCAGTCCGAGCCGGACCGGAAGCGCAGGTCCTCGCCGTCCCGGCGCAGGAGGTCGTTGCGGGTGTCGCAGCCGTTGCGGGCGTAGGGGATGCCGCCCGGCGCGGAGTCCATCCAGGCGTAGCCGAACTCGTCCCGGTCGTATCCGGTCCTGGGGCCGCGGCCCTTCGTCGCCACCTTCTCGATCAGGGCCCGCGCCTCGGCCCGGTCGGCGTCCGAGGTGATGGCCGCCAGGCCCGGCTCGGTGCCGTCGGGGTTGTCCAGGGGGCTGACGGCCCGGCCCTCCCCTGCCTCCGGGGCGGCGCCCGAGGCGGCGTCGTCCAGGGGCAGGTCGCCCATGTCGTCGCAGCCCGTGAGTACGAGCATCGTGCCGAGCACCGCGGCGCAGACCGCCGTCCCGCCCCTCCGACGCGTCACGATGCGCCCCTCCCCTGCGTGCCGTTTTCCCTCGTCCCACGGTAGCGGCCGAGAGGTCCAGACCACATCGGCTGAAAATGCGCATTACACGCACAGCGGGCGTATCGTCGATCCTGAGTCGCCTCGGAAGGAGCTCTGGATGGGCATCTTCGACAGGTTCAAGAGCCACCGCGGAATGCAGGACAAGAGCAAGGACATGTCCGACACCGCGGAAAGGAAGGTCAACGAGAGGACGGGCAACAAGTACGAGAGCCAGGTCGACGACGCGCAGCAGAGGACCGAGGGCGCGCTCGGCATGGACCGTGACCGGCCCGACCGGCCATAAGGCCCGAGACCGACGGAGGTCCTGAGGCCCGTCACGCGGCCCACCCCTTCTGGGCCGCACCGGCCGGGCCCCCTGAACCATCCTGGGAACAGAGGCCGTCCGCGGAGACCCACCACCCGCGGGCGGCTTCGTTTGCCCAAGTGGCGGGTCCTGCCCCCTGCAGCGCCTCGCTCGCGCAACGTCCCGTCGGCGCTCGGACGAGGTCCCGTCGGGAGCTCAGACCTTGCCTATCCCCAGCGTCGTCTCCGAGGGCAGCAGCCCCGAGGAGATCACCGTGACCCAGAACTCGCCCAGCAGGTGGGTGAGCCGGTCGAGGTCCTGGGGTGTGAGGGCGCGCCAGGGGTCGGCGGCGAGGCGGTCGGTGTGCTCCTCCACGCCACGGCGCAGGTCGCGGCCCGCCTCCGTCGCCGTGCCGTCCGCCTCCAACAGCCCGCGCGCTACCAGGCGTTCGCGAGCCGCCGCCCACTCCCCCGCGCTCCAGCCGCGGCTCTCGAAGCGCTCGACGGAGGCGGCGCCGATCGCGGCGAAGGAGACGAGCGACTCGACCGGGTCGAGGCCAGCCACGAGCAGGGCGGCCAGGTGTCCGTCTCCGCGGTGCTCGCGCAGGATCGTCGCCGCGTGCCACAGCTGGAGGTGGGGCGGTTCGGGCCAGGCCAGTTCGGCGTTGGCCGCGGCGAGCGGACGGCCCGCCGTGTTCGCCGACTCGGCCGCGCGCCGGGCGAGGGCGGCGGCCTCCGCCAGCTCCGCACTGTCGGTACGGTCGCCGAATATCGCGCGGTAGGCCCGGTCCATGCCGCGCAGTCTCGCCGCCAGTACGTCCTCGGCACGCGCGGTCCGCCATGCCGGGTCGATGTGCTCGGCGACCATGCGCGGGCTGAAGCTGTAGAAGGCGGAGGCCACCCGCTCGCTGCCGACCGCGCCCAACGGCGCCGCGCGCAGCGGGAAGTAGCCCGGCCAGCGCTCCTTCGTGCCGTACCCGAGCGCGGCGGCCTCCTCGAAGACCTCCGGCGCGTAGTACAGCACCGCGTGCAGCGGCTCCAGCAGATGCCAGAGCTGACGGACGCGGGTCGGTTCGATTCCGCCCGCACTCTCCTCGTACATCGACATGCCGATTCCCCCTGTCACCTCAGGCCGTGAAGGGCGGAGCCTGCTCCGGCCTCGCAACTTGACACTGACAAGATTGCCTGGGCCGCGCGAACTTGTCAATGCCTAGATTCCGCGTACGCTGCTGAGCATGACCCCCGCTCCGGCCAAGAAGTCCGCCGAACGCCCGTACCACCACGGCGATCTGCGGCGCGCCATCGTCACCGCCGCGCTCGACGCCATCGCCGTCGACGGGCCGTCCGGGCTGAGCCTGCGCGATCTGGCCCGCCGCGCCGGCGTCTCGCACGCGGCGCCCGCGCACCATTTCAAGGACCGCACGGGCCTGCTGACGTCGATCGCCGCGGAGGGCTTCGGGCTTCTGGCGGCCGCCCTCACAGAGGCCTCGGACCTGAAGGACGCGGGCGTGCGCTACGTACGCTTCGCCCGCGAGCACCCGGCGCACTTCCAGGTGATGTTCTCGCCCGACCTGCTGCGCGCCGACGACCTGGAGCTCACCACCGCCCGCGCCCTGGCCGGCGACGCCCTGCGCGGAGCCGTCGCGACCGTACGCCCCGACGAACTCGGCCTCGACCCCCGCCTGGCCGGAGTCGCCGCCTGGTCGCTGGCCCACGGCTTCGCCACGCTGCTCCTGGGCCACAACCTGGACGGTCCCGTGGGCGACCGGGACCCCGAGGAGGTGTTCCGGACGCTGGCGGCGATGCTGTTCCGACGGGAACCCTGAGCCGTACTCACGGAGCCGGATTCCGCACCAACCACTCCTGGAACTCGCGGTGCCGGAACTGATAGGCAGCGCCCGAGGCCTGCGGTCACGCACCAGTCCAGGAAGCGGGCGAGCCGGAGGGGGAGGCGGCGGCAGTTCCACAGGACGAAGGTGGCATAGCCGATCTGTCCGCCGTGCTGGCTCATGAAGACGACCACGAGCGCGAAGGCGACAGGCGCGGCCGACAAGCCCATGCACAGCATCACCAGTGCGGCGAGCATCGTGAGAAAGGCCCCGCCGAGAATCGCGTGGCGTAAAACGCTGGTGGGCCCACTTGCCGCGGTCTCCACCCACTCGCCTGCCTCCTGGAGAAGCCAGAGCACCACAGCTACGGCGGCCACGGCGGTCACGTGCCATTCGCTCCCGTACTGCGGCTCCGTGGTTCCCGCCCACACGAACACCAACAGACCGGCCACGATCAGCAGCGGGAACCAGTCAGCGCTCCGCGGACTGCGCAGCATGAGCCGGAAGCCCAGTCGCCACAAAGGGCTGCCGAACGACGGGATCCCAAGCGTCCGACCCTCCATGGCCAGCCGGTACCGCGACAGCACTACGACAAGGGGGATGAGCCCCGCCACGAGAACGGCGTTGAATCCCTCCGCGGCGGCATAGACAGCCGAACTCGCCAGGAACAGCGAAAGCGCCAAGCCCCACCACACCACCGCGAGTTGCTGTCGGCGCAGCCGTCGCCCGAGATCCTGCAGGGCCAAGTCCGTCTCGGCAGCACTGCCAACCCCTAGATACCGTGCCAGCACAGCGAGCCACCGATGCACGTCATCGCTCTCGTAGCGCCCACCCACCGCCCGCGTCGCCGCAGCGACATACCGCGCCAGCAAGAGATCGGCCACGCCGTCCGAAGTCGTCGTCGTGAGCAACTCGGCCGGGTCCCCGTGCGGTTCGTACACCGTCGCCGCCAGCGTGAGCCGCCATGGTGTGGACAGGGACTGGGCCAGCACTCCCGTCGGGTCGGCCGACAAGCGGTCCAGTACCGGCTGCCAGGGGGCCGGCCTGCGGGCGGCTCCGCGTTGGGACAGGAACAGATGGGCCCGTTCCGGGGTGACCGGGTCGATCTCGATGCGGGCCGAGTCGAGGATGTGCCTTCCCTCTGCCTCGAAGGCGTCGTACTCGTCCGTACGACAGGTCAGGACCAGCGGAGCCGCGTCGGTGCCGTCCTGGTAGCGGTCCAGGGCCTCCAGCGCGGCCATGGCCCGGTGCCGGTGCGCCGGAGCCGTGGCCGCGTCCATCTCGTCCAGGCCGTCCAGCACCGGCAGCACCATGCGGGCGCGCAGCACCTGGCGCGCCACGGACCGGGAGACGCCGTAGTCGCGCTCCAGGTGGCGGGCGATCCACTCGGCCAGCGCCTCGTCCTCGTCCCAGTCGGCGAGCGCGATCATCACCGGTACCGGCTCCTGCTCGGTGCGCACCCGGTTGAGTTCCATGACGAGCTTGCGCGCCAGCACCGTCTTGCCGGCACCCGGCTCTCCCGTGATGACCAGACGGCTCGGTCTGATCTCCCGGAAATCCTCGACGACCTTGGCCAGTTGGAGCGCCGGGGCGGCCGGGAGGACCGCGGCCCGGGCGCTCGCCTGGGGGCGGAAGCGGAAGGTCACGTCGATCGGTGTGAGGTCGCCGCCGAGGCTCTGCCGCCACTGCGGCTCGCCCACCTCGCGCACCGCATGCGCCAGCCGGGCCACCGCCGCGGCGACGTCCTCGCCGGCGCCGCGCGGCCGCCAGAACGTGGCGAACATGCCGACCAGCCCGATGACCGCGCACGCCATCGCCATAAGGTCGGTGCGCTCGGACAGTTCCAGCGCGCCGTCCTTGGCCGACAGCGCCCACAGGAGCCCGGCCGCGAGCAGCACACCGCCCCCGAGCCCCAGTGTCCACCGACGTGCCATCGACCGCCCCCGTCCCCCGGCTCACACCGCCGACATCTTGCCGGAGGAGCGGCCCCGCACGCCCTACGCCCCCAGAATCGACGCCAGGAACTCCCCGACCCAGCCCAGCAGTTCCCGCCCGACCAGTGGCTTGCCGCCCACCTTCGCCGTCTTCGGCCGGGGCACCAGGAGCTGGTGGACCGCCGGCTTGATGACCGTCCCGGGGTACAGCCGCTTGAGCCTCAGTTCCTGCGACTCGCGCAACTCCACCGGCGCGAAGCGGATGTTGTTGCCCTGGAGGACGATCTCACCGACGCCGCACGCGCGTGCCAGCATGCGCAGGCCCGCCACCAGCAGGAGGTTCTCCACCGGCTCGGGCAACTTGCCGTAGCGGTCGACGAGTTCCTCGCGTACGGCCTTGATGTCCTCCTCCGTGTTGGCGGAGGCGATCGAACGGTAGGCCTGCAACCTGAGCCGCTCGCCCGGCGCGTAGTCGTGCGGGACGTGCGCGTCGACCGGGAGCTCGATCTTGACCTCCAGCGGCGGCTCCTCCTCCACGCCGCCTTCGAGCGAGGCGCGGTAGTCCGCGACCGCCTCGCCGACCATACGGACGTAAAGATCGAAGCCGACGCCCGCGATGTGGCCGGACTGCTCGCCGCCCAGGAGGTTGCCCGCGCCGCGGATCTCCAGGTCCTTCATCGCCACGTACATGCCCGCGCCCATCTCCGTGTGCTGGGCGATCGTGGCGAGGCGCTCGTGGGCCGTCTCCGTCAGCGGCTTCTCCGGCGGGTACAGGAAGTAGGCGTAGCCCCGTTCCCGGCCTCGGCCCACCCGGCCGCGCAGCTGGTGCAGCTGGGAGAGGCCGAAGTTGTCGCCGCGCTCCACGATCAGCGTGTTGGCGTTGGAGATGTCGATGCCGGACTCGACGATCGTCGTCGACACCAGGACGTCGAACTTCTTCTCCCAGAAGTCCACCACCACCTGCTCCAGCGTCGTCTCCGACATCTGGCCGTGGGCCGTGGCGATCCGCGCCTCGGGGACGATCTCGCGGAGTCTCGCGGCCGCGCGGTCGATCGACTCGACCCGGTTGTGGATGTAGAAGACCTGACCCTCGCGCAGGAGTTCACGGCGGATCGCCGCGCCGATCTGCCTCTCCTCGTACGGGCCGACGAAGGTCAGCACCGGGTGCCGCTCCTCCGGGGGCGTGGTGATCGTGGACATCTCGCGGATGCCCGTCACCGCCATCTCCAGGGTCCTCGGGATCGGCGTCGCCGACATCGTCAGGACGTCCACGTTGGCGCGCAGCTTCTTCAGCTGCTCCTTGTGCTCGACGCCGAAGCGCTGCTCCTCGTCGACGATGACCAGGCCGAGGTCCTTGAACTTCGTCTCCGAGGAGAACAGCCGGTGGGTGCCGATGACGACGTCCACGGAGCCCTCGCGAAGGCCCTCCAGGACCGCCTTCGCCTCGGTGTCGGTCTGGAAGCGGCTGAGCGCGCGCACGTTGACCGGGAACTGGGAGTACCGCTCGGAGAACGTCCCGAAGTGCTGCTGCACCAGCAGCGTCGTCGGCACCAGCACCGCCACCTGCTTGCCGTCCTGTACGGCCTTGAAGGCGGCCCGGACCGCGATCTCCGTCTTGCCGTAGCCGACGTCTCCGCAGATCAGGCGGTCCATCGGGACCGACTTCTCCATGTCCTCCTTGACCTCGGCGATGGTGGTGAGCTGGTCCGGGGTCTCCGCGTAGGGGAACGCGTCCTCCAGCTCGCGCTGCCAGGGGGTGTCGGGTGCGAAGGTGTGGCCGGGGGCCGCCATCCGCGCGCTGTACAGCTTGATCAGGTCGGCCGCGATCTCCTTGACGGCCTTCTTCGCGCGCGCCTTCGTCTTCGTCCAGTCCGCGCCGCCCAGCCGGTGCAGCGTGGGCGCCTCGCCGCCGACGTACTTGGTGATCTGCTCCAGCTGGTCGGTGGGGATGTAGAGCCGGTCCCCGGGCTGCCCGCGCTTGGCGGGGGCGTACTCGACGACCAGGTACTCGCGCGTGGCGCCCTGGACCGTGCGCTGGACCATCTCGATGTAGCGGCCGACGCCGTGCTGCTCGTGGACGATGTAGTCGCCGGATTCGAGGGTCAGCGGGTCGATGGTCTTGCGGCGCCGCGCGGGCATGCGGGCGCCGTCCTTGCCGGCCGCCTTCTGGCCGGACAGGTCGGTCTCGGTCAGCACGGCGAGCTTGAGCACCGGGTCGACGAAGCCGTAGTCGATGGAGCCGCACGCCACGTGCACGACCGACGGGCTCAGGGCCGCGAGGTCCGCGTCCAGGCGGGCGGCGATGCCCTCGCCGCCGAGCACCTCGACGGTGCGGGCCGCCGGGCCGTGCGCCTCGGTCACGAACACCGTGCGCCAGCCGTCCGCCAACCAGCCCTTGGTGTCGGCGAGCGCCTTCGCGGTGTCGCCGCGGTAGGTCTCGGGCGCGTGCATGCCGAGCTGGAGGGTGTCCGCCTCCAGTTCGAGATCGGCCGCGAACGGCGACACCGACCACCACATCATGTCCAGCTCGCGCGCGCGGTCACGGACGTCCGCGATGGACCACAGGGAGGCCGCGCCGACGTCGATGGGCGCCTCGCCGCCGCCCGCGGTGGCGGCCCAGGACGCCTGGAGGAACTCCTGCGAGGTGGCGACGAGATCGGCGGCACGCGTGCGGACCCGCTCCGGATCGCACACGAGTGCCATCGCGCCCTTGGGCAGGACGTCGAGCAGCAGCTCCATGTCGTCGACCAGGACCGGCGCCAGGGACTCCATCCCCTCCACGGCGATCCCCTCGGCGATCTTGCCGAGCAGCTCGCCGAGCTCCGGGTGTTGTTCGGCGAGGGCACGCGCGCGTGCGCGGACGTCCTCGGTGAGCAGCAGCTCCCGGCAGGGCGGCGCCCACAGGCCGTGCTCGGCGACCTCCAGGGAGCGCTGGTCGGCGACCTTGAAGTAGCGGATCTCCTCGACGTCGTCGCCCCAGAACTCGATGCGCAGGGGGTGTTCCTCGGTGGGCGGGAACACGTCGAGGATGCCGCCTCGTACGGCGAACTCGCCGCGCTTCTCGACCAGCTCGACGCGGGAGTACGCGGCGGCGGCGAGGGCCTCGACGATCTCGTTCAGGTCGGCGGTCTCGCCGGTGCGCAGGGCGACCGGCTCGAGGTCGCCCAGGCCCTTGACCTGGGGCTGGAGGACCGAGCGGACCGGCGCGACGACGACGGAGACCGGGCCGGTCTCGGGGTCGTCGGGGCGGGGGTGGGCGAGGCGGCGCAGGACGGCGAGGCGGCGGCCGACGGTGTCGCTGCGGGGGCTGAGGCGCTCGTGCGGGAGGGTCTCCCACGAGGGGTACTCCACGACGCCCTCCGGGGGGAGGAGGGAGCGCAGGGCGGCCGCCAGGTCCTCGGCCTCCCGGCCGGTGGCCGTCACCGCGAGCACGGGGCGGGAGGCCTCGCGGGCCAGGGCGGCGATCGCGAAGGGGCGGGCCGCCGGGGGGCCGACGAGGTCGACGTGCATGCGGTTGCCGTCGGCGGCCGCGGTGATCGCTTCCGCGAGGGCGGCGTCCTTGACGACGGCGTCGAGCAGACCGTGCAGGCTCATTCGGGGCGGCTTTCGTCCGGGGGGCGGGCATCGCGAAGGGCCCGACTCGTCGCACGGGCCGGGGGTCTCCAGCGTACGACGGGGCGCCGACAGGCGCGGGGGCTGTGGACAACGCTGGGTTGTCTTGGCGCCGTGTCGCGGGGGCGGGCGCCGCGATGTTGTCGCCCCCGCCGACCCGTCCCAGCCCTGAGGGCTGCGCCCCCAGACCCCCCTTCGGCCTGGACGGCCTCGTCCTCGAACGCCGGACGGGCTGACATACGACAAACACCCCGGCGCCGGGAAGCCCCCCAAGGCTTCCCGGCGCCGGATCCCCCGCAACCCCCGTGTGCGGTGGCTGTACGGCCGTACCTACTCCGTCGCGATGGCGTTCAGGACGTTCATCCGGCCCGCCCGGAACGCCGGGATCAGTGCGGCGAACAGGCCCACGAAGGCCGAGCCGATGAAGACGCCGCCGATGGTGACCCAGGGGATCTCCAGGACCTTCAGGCCCTCCAGGGCGAGCAGCTGCTGGGCGGTCGCGCCCCAGCCCATGCCGAGCCCCAGGCCGAGCAGGGCGCCGAAGAGGGCGATGACCACCGACTCCATGCGGATCATGCGGCGCAGCTGCCGCCGTGAGAGGCCGATGGCGCGCATCAGGCCGATCTCCCGGGTCCGCTCCACCACCGACAGGGCGAGGGTGTTCACCACGCCCAGGATCGCGACGATGATCGCGAGGGCGAGCAGGCCGTAGATCATGTTCAGGAGCTGGCCGATCTGGTCCTTCAGCGCCTCCTTGTAGTCGGTCTGGTCGCGCACGGTGTACTGCGGGTAGTCGTGCAGCTCCGCCTTGAGCGCCTTGTACGCCGCGGCCTGCTGCCCGTCCTTGGCCGAGGCGAAGACCAGCTGGTCCAGCGGCATCCTGTCGGCCGGCACGTACTTGGCGAGCGTGGCGATCGAGATGTACTTGGAGCCCGCGTCGATGACGACGTCACTGCTGGTGATGGCCCGGACCGTCAGCTCGGCCGTCTCGCCGCCCTTGAAGGCGACCTCGATCTTCGAGCCGAGCTTGATGCCGTGGTCCTTGGCGAACTTCTCGTGGACGGACATCGAGTCGGGCTTGTAGGCGTCGGCGAGGTCGCCCGCGACCGTCTTGGTGCGCAGGTCCCGCGCGTAGGTGGGATCGGCGGCCGTGATGTCGGTGTCCTTGAGCGTCTTGCCGTCGGGCGTGGTGTAGTCCGCCTCGGCGATCTTGTACTCGGTGACATGGTCGAGACCCGGCGTCGCCTTGACCGCCGCGACCGCCTCCGGGGTGACCAGCTGCCCGCTGTCGGACTGGATGATGAAGTCCGTGCCGACGGTCTGGTCGAGCTGGTCCGTGGCCGAGGCGACCATGGAGGAGCCGACGACCGACAGACAGGCGACCAGCGCGAGGCCGATCATCAGGGCGGCGCCCGTGGCGCCCGTGCGGCGCGGGTTGCGCAGCGCGTTGCGCTCGGCCATGCGGCCCACGGGGCCGAAGATCCGAAGGATCAGGGCGCCCAGGACGCGCACCACGCCGGAGGCGAGCAGCGGGCCGATGACGACGAAGCCGATCAGGGAGAGCACGATGCCGAGGCCGAGCCAGAGCGAGCCCTCCTTGGCCTTGTCCGCCGACGCGGCCAGGTAGAGGCCGTAGCCGCCGCCCGCCGTGAGCAGCGTGCCCAGCACGGCCCGCACCACGCCCGCCCTGGCGTCCGCCGGGGCGCCCGCGTCGCGCAGGGCGGCCATCGGGGAGACCTTGCCCGCGCGGCGGGCCGGCAGATAGGCGGCGAGGACGGTGACGACCACGCCCAGCACCAGGCCGATGGCCGGGGTGGTCCAGACGATCGTCAGGTCGGAGGTGGACAGCTCCATGCCCATGGAGCCCATGAGCTTCATCAGGCCGATGGCGAGACCGACGCCCGCGCCGACGCCCAGCAGCGAGCCGACGACGCCGAGGAGCAGCGCCTCCACGAGCACCGACCGGTTGACCTGCTTCCGGCTGGAGCCGATGGCCCGCATCAGGCCGATCTCCCGGGTGCGCTGGGCGACCAGCATGGAGAAGGTGTTGATGATCAGGAAGATGCCGACGAGGAAGGCGATTCCGGCGAAGCCGAGCATCGCGTACTTCATGACGTTCATGAAGCTCGCGACGTCCTTCTGGTTGGCGTCGGCGCTCTCCTTGGCCGTCAGCACCTTGTAGTCGCCGCCGGTCGCGGCGAGCACGTTCTTCTTCAGCTGGGCGTCGGTGACCCCGCTCGCCGCCGTGACGTTGACGTTCGTGTAGACGTCCGGCTCGCCCACCAGCGTCCGCTGGGCGGTCTTCGTGTCCAGGAAGAAGATCGCCGCACCGGGGTTGGTGACCTCGAACTCGGCGATGCCCGAGATCTTCGCCGTGTGCGTGCCGACCACGCTGATCACGCCGATCTCGTCACCGAGCTCCAGGTCGTGCTTGTCGACGGTGTCCGCGTCCACCATGACCTGGTCGGGCCCCTTGGGCGCCGTACCGGAGGTGATCTTCATGGTGCGGGCGTCGTTGCTGTTCCAGTTGCCGACGATGGTCGGGGCGCCGCTGGAGGGCGAGAGGTTGTCCTTGTCGCCGTCGACGACGGTCACCGCGGTCGAGAAGACGGTCCCTTCCGCCGACTTCACGCCCGGCGCGCCCTTCACCGTCGCCACCACCGAGGCCGGCATGACCGGCGGCTTGCCGGTGTCGTCGGTGGTCTCGCCGGTGTCGGAGGCCGCCTTCGAGCTCACCGTCACATCGGCGGAGGTGGCGGCGAAGAGCTTGTCGAAGGTCGTGCTCATGGTGTCGGTGAACACCAGCGTGCCGCAGACGAAGGCGACCGACAGCAGCACGGCCACGGCCGAGAGGGCCATGCGCCCCTTGTGCGCGAAGAAGTTGCGCATCGAGGTTCTCAGAACGGTCATGACGTACGCCCCCGGGCGTCGAAGTCCTTCATGCGGTCCAGGACGGCCTCGGCGGTCGGCTTGTACATCTCATCGACGATGCGTCCGTCGGCGAGGTACAGCACGCGGTCCGCGTAGGAGGCGGCGACCGGGTCGTGGGTGACCATCACGATGGTCTGCCCGAGCTCGTCGACCGAACGGCGCAGGAAGCCCAGTACTTCGGCGCCCGCGCGGGAGTCGAGGTTTCCGGTCGGCTCGTCACCGAAGATGATCTCCGGCCGGGCCGCCAGGGCGCGGGCCACGGCGACGCGCTGCTGCTGGCCGCCGGAGAGCTGGGTGGGGCGGTGCTTGAGTCGGTCCGAAAGCCCGACGGTGTCCACCACGCGGGAGAGCCACTGCCTGTCCGGCTTGCGGCCGGCGATGTCCATGGGCAGCGTGATGTTCTCGAGCGCGTTCAGCGTCGGCAGCAGGTTGAACGCCTGGAAGATGAACCCGATCCGGTCCCGGCGCAGTTGGGTGAGCTTCTTGTCCTTCAGGCCGGTGATCTCGGTCTCGTCCAGGTAGATCTGTCCGCCGGTGACGGTGTCGAGACCGGCGAGGCAGTGCATGAGAGTGGACTTGCCGGAGCCCGAGGGGCCCATGATCGCGGTGAACTGCCCGCGCGCGATGTCCACGTCCACATGGTCCAGGGCGACGACCCGGGTCTCCCCGGACCCGTACGCCTTGACGACCTGCCGCGCCCGCGCGGCAACGGCCGTACGCCCTCCAGTGCCCCCGTGCCTGGGAATGGTCACGGCCGATGTCATGGCATATCTCCTATTTCGGTCAGCAGATGATCGTGTTCGGTCACCAGCTGGTGTCGTGCTCGGTCAGCGGGTGGTCGTGCTCAGCTGTTCGTTCGAAGCGGTACGACGTTGAGTCTGGCCTCGGCGGGGGTCTCGGCGCGCTGGTGCCCAGCGCAGTCTTTTGCGGGGGAAAACCCCACCCCCGTGAGGCCGGTTGACCGCCCCCCAGCGGCGTAAAGCCAGGTTAAGGACGGCACCTGGGCCGTCTCGTCCTCCGCCGGTACGAACCCTCCCCGACCCCTGGTACGGAGGTACCCCTAGGGGCAGTGCACCTTTCGGCGGAGTCCGTCTCGGGGTCGCCTCCTCCCGAAGCCTCATCCCTGCCACCACGTGAGGTTCAAGTGGGATGCTGTCGGGCGGCAGATAGGTGCAAGGGGAAGGCATCCGGTGGGCGGCGATACGAGACCTGCGACCCGCGACTCCGCACAGCACACCGGGACCGGGCACCGCGGTGCCGTCGTCGCCGCCCTGATGCTGTCGATGGCGCTGGCCGCGCTGGACTCCACGATCGTCTCCACCGCGGTCCCGCAGATCGTCGGGGACCTCGGCGGCTTCTCCTACTTCTCCTGGCTCTTCTCCGGCTATCTGCTGGCCGTGACGGTCACACTCCCCGTCTACGGCAAGCTCTCCGACACCTTCGGGCGCAAGCCGGTGCTGGTGGCGGGCGCGGCGGTGTTCCTGCTGGGCTCGCTGCTGTGCGCTCTCGCGTGGAACATGGGGGCGCTGATCGCCTTCCGGATCGTGCAGGGCCTCGGCGGCGGCGCGCTCCAGGGCACGGTGCAGACGCTCGCCGCCGACCTGTACCCGCTGAAGGAGCGCCCCAGGATCCAGTCCAAGCTGTCCACGGTGTGGGCGCTGTCCGCGGTCGCGGGGCCCGGTGTGGGCGGCCTGCTGGCGGCGTACGCGGACTGGCGGTGGATCTTCCTGGTCAACCTGCCGGTCGGGGCGGTGGCGTTGTGGCTGATCGTGCGTCATCTGCACGAGCCGGAGCGGGAAACGCCTCCCACGCGCGGGAGCGTCGACTGGGCGGGCGCCCTCGCGGTGTTCGCCTGCGGCGGCGTCCTGCTGACGGCGCTGGTGCAGGGCGGGGTGGCCTGGCCCTGGCTGTCCGCGCCCTCGATCGCCCTGTTGAGCGCGGGACTCGCTCTCGCGGCAGTCGTGGTGCTGGTGGAGCGCCGGGCGGCGGAGCCGATCATCCCGGGCTGGGTGTGGCGCCGCCGCACGATCGCCGCGGTGAACCTCGCACTCGGCGCGCTGGGCCTGCTGATGGTCGCCCCGACCGTCTTCCTGCCCACCTACGCCCAGTCCGTCCTGGGCCTCGGTCCCGTGGCCGCCGGATTCGTGCTGTCCGTGTGGACGCTCAGCTGGCCGGTGTCGGCCGCGTTCAGCCAGCACGTGTACCGCAGGATCGGCTTCCGTGACACCGCGATGCTCGGCATGGGAATGGCGGCGCTGATCCTGTTCGCCTTCCCCTTCCTGCCGTACCCGGGGCAGGCGTGGCAGCCGGCGCTGCTGATGCTGCTGCTCGGCGGGGCGCTCGGGCTCTTCCAGCTCCCGCTGATCGTGGGCGTGCAGTCGACGGTTGGCTGGTCGGAGCGCGGGACCACCACGGCATCGGTGCTGTTCTGCCGGCAGACCGGGCAGACCATGGGCGCCGCGGTGTTCGGCGCCATCGCCAACGGCGTGCTCGCGGCACGTCTCGGCGGGGCGGGCGACCTGGACTCGGTCACGCGCGCCCTCGACTCCGGTACGGCGGACTCCGGTACGGCGACGGAGGCGACCCGGCACGCCATCGCGGACGCGGTGCACGCGGTGTACCTCGGCGCGGCCTGCGCGGCGGCGCTGGCGTTCCTGGTGCTGCTGTTCCTGGCGCCGCGGAAATTCCCGGTGCTGGCGGACTGAGCCCGCCTACCCTGTGCCCCATGGTGAGGCTGGAACGGCTGCGGGACGACCACGCGCGCGTGCTGCTCGCGTTCGAGCGGGAGAACCGCGCGTACTTCGCCCGGTCGATCCCGGACCGCGGGGACGACTACTTCGCGGACTTCGCCGCCCTGCACGCCGACCGGCTGGCCGAGCAGGCCACCGGCCTCTGCCATTTCCACGTCCTGTTCGACGACGAGGACCGGCTGATCGGCCGTATCAACCTCGTGGACGTCGAGGACGGCTGCGCGGAGCTCGGCTACCGCGTGGGGGAGAGCGCGGCGGGCAGGGGCGTGGCGACGGCGGCCGTCGGGGAGATGTGCCGGCTGGCGGCCACGGCGTACGGTCTCACGGCCCTCACCGCGCGCACGACGCTGGACAACCACGCCTCGCGGACCGTCCTGGAGCGCAACGCCTTCGCGCCGACGGGTGAACTCGTCGTCGGCGGACGCCCGGGCATCGCCTTTCACCGCGCGCTGGCGCCCTCTCCACAGCTGTGAAAAGTCGGAGTTAACGGGGGTAACACCCGAGGTCAGAGCGGGCGGAACGAAAGTAAGCGCATACCGACCACTCAGTTCGCCGAAACCCTCGCGCAGGTGGCTACCAACAAGTAACGTGCGTCACCCGCTCAACCGCCCCCCACCTCCCTGCGGTCCGCCACCGGACCCGAGCCGCCATGCAAGGAGCACGGGATGTCGCACCATCCGTCCCCCCACCATCCGTCCGCCCACGATCCGTTCACCTACCCCTGGCAGCCACCCGCGCCCGCCGAACCGCCCCCGCACCGCGCACCACGCCATCCCCCGCTCGGGCACCACAGCGATCTGCGGATCCTGCGCAGCGCCTACCGCTGGCAGCGGCGCACCGCCACGCTCACCGCGCTCGGCTACTTCGTGCTGTTCCTCGTCCTGTCGGCCGCCGCGCCGTCCTTCATGACGAGCACGGTCACCAGCGGTCTGCCCACCGGGCTGCTCCTCGCTCTGGTCCAGCTCCCCGTGACCTGGCTGGCGATCGCCCTGTACGAGCACACCGCGCGCCGTTACGTCGACCCGCTCGCGGACCGCATCCGCCGGCAGGCCGAGGTGGACGCCCGGCGCGGGGAAGCGGTGGGCCGATGACCTCCCAGTTCAGCGGCGACACCCAGACCATGTCCCTGGTGGCGTTCTCCGCCGTCGTCACGATCACCCTGCTGCTGTGCGTGATGACCGGCCCCGACCGGGACGACCTGGACGAGTTCTACACCGGCTACGGGTCCCTGTCCCCCATGCGCAACGGCCTGGCCATAGGCGGCGACTACATATCCGCCGCGACGGTGCTCGGCACGACCGGCGTCATCGCCCTGTACGGCTACGACGGCGTCGTCCTCGCCCTCAGTACCGCCCTGTCGCTGATGCTGCTGATGTTCCTGCTGGCCGAACCCCTGCGCAACGCCGGCCGGTTCACCATGGGCGACGCGCTCGCCCGCCGGATGCCCGGCCGCGGCGTGCGGATCGCGGCCTGCGCCGTGACGATCGCCGCGCTGCTGCCGCTGATGCTCGTCCAACTGGCCGGCACCGGCCAGCTGATGGCGTTCCTGCTCGGCTTCTCCAGCGACTCCCTGAAGACGGGCTGCATCATCGGGCTCGGCGCGCTGATGATCAGCTACGCGGCGATCGGCGGCATGAAGGGCACCGCGCTCATCCAGATCCTGAAGATGGTCATGCTGCTCGGCTCGGGCGCCGTCGTCGCCGCACTGGTGCTCAGCCGGTTCGACTGGGACCCGGGCGCCCTGTTCGACGCGGCCGCCGAACACAGCGGGGTGGGCTCCGCCTTCCTCAACTCCGGCCTCCAGTTCTCGGGCGGCCCCCACGGTGGCCTGGACATGGTCAGCTCGCAGCTCGCCGTCGTCCTCGGCGGTGCCGTGCTGCCGCACGTCACCATGCGCACCTACACCGCCGCCAGCGCCCGCCAGGTGCGCCGCTCCATGTCCTGGGCGGTCTCGACGGTGGTGCTGTTCGTGCTGGTCATCACCGTCGTCGGCTTCGGCGCGACCGCGCTGATCGGGCGGTCGGTGATCGCCGAGGCCGACCCGCAGGGCAACACCGCCTATCTGCTCGGCTCGCGGGCCGCGTTCGGGGCCGAGGTGTCCACGGCGGAGACCTTCCTGTTCACGACGGTCACCACGGCGATCTTCCTCACCGTGCTCGCCTCGGTCGCCGGAATGATCCTCGCCTGCGCCAACTCCCTCGCCCACGACGTGTTCGCCACACGGCTGCGGGAGCTGTCGGGCCGCCGCGAGATGATGCTGGCGCGGCTGTGCGCGCTGGCGGTGGGGGTGCCGACGATCCTGCTGGCCACGATGGTCCAGCACCGCAGCCTCCAGCCCCTGGTGACGCTGTCGGTGTGCATCGGCGCCTCGGCCATCGCGCCCGCCCTCGTCTACAGCCTCTTCTGGCGCCGCTACACCCGAACGGGCCTGCTCGGCACGCTCATCGGCGGCACGCTGGTGGTGCTGCTGCTGATGCCGGGCACCAATCTGGTCTCCGGGTCGCCCTTCTCCGCCTTCCCCGAGGCGGACTTCAACTGGTTCCCGTTCACCACGACCGCTCTGGTCTCCGTCCCGGCCGGGTTCCTGTTCGGCTGGCTCGGCACCGTGGCGTCGGGCCGCCACAAGGCGGAGGAGCAGCGTCGTCAGTACGAGGCCGTGGAGGGGTGGATCCTGGCGGGGGCGGTACGGCGACGGGGGTGAGGAACGTCGAAGGGGCGCGCCCGGCGCTCGGGCACGCCCCCGCCACCATTGCGTCGTCTGCTCGGCCTACTCCGCCGCCGCCCGCCCCGTCAGGGTGATGAGACTGTTGCGCACGTGGTCCATATGGGCGCGTACGTCGTCCCAGCGCTCCCCGTGCTCGCGCAGCACGCGCTCGGTCTCGCGCGCGATCCGTTCCTCGTGCACGCGCGCCCCGGCGATCACCTCCGCGGCCCGCGCCCGTGCCTCCTCCTGGCGCCGCCGCGCGGCCCCCTCGGCGTCGGCCAGTGCCTGCTTGGCGTCCGAGAGCGCGGCCTCCGCGCGGGCTACCTGTTCGGTGTGCCGAGCCTCGGCGGCGATCGCGCGCGCCTCGGCCTCCCGCTCGAACCCCTCCCACCGCTCGGCGAGCTCCTTGGCCTGTTCGGCGAGCATGCCCGTGGTGCGCTGGCGCATCTCGCGCAGGGCGGCGAGCGCCTCGCCCCGGCTCTCCTTGACCTCACGGCGGGCCGCGATCCGGATCTCGTCCGCCTCGGCGCGCGCCGCGAGCAGGCGCTGGCGGGCGCGTTCCTCCACCTCGGCCCGTACCTCGTCGGCGTGCGCCTGTGCCGCGTCGCGCACGTGGTCCGCGTGCGCCTGCGCCTCCTCCGCGAGCCGCCGCGCCTCCTGGCGGGCGCCCTCGCGCAGGGCGGCCGCCTCCTCGACGCCCAGCTGGAAGATGCGCCGCGCGCGCTCCCCGAGCGCGTCGTACGTCTGCGGCGCGAGCCCCGCCACGGTCTCGCGCAGCCGAACCGCCTCCGCCTCCATCTCCTTGGCGAGCACGGTCAGCCGGGCGGCGCGCTCCCAGGCGGCGTCGCGGTCCTGGGAGAGTGCGGCGGCGTACGCGTCGACCTGTTCGGGACGGTAGCCACGCCCTCGTACGGCCGTGAAGCCGTAGGGCGGGACCGGTGTGCCGCTCATGCGGGAACCCCTCTCCATCAGACGGACGCACAATCATGATTTCGCGGACATCTTGATGGATCGAGAAGAAAGGTTCATAACGCGACACTCCGGGCCAAGGTCACGCGCGCCACTCTTCGGCGGTACCCAGGAGGCCCGGTCCGCGCACGCAGAAGCCGGGCCCGGTCACCTGACCGAACCCGGCTCCACGCGTGCGTGCCCGCCGCTCAGCGGCGGTGCGTCACAGCAGTCCGTCCCACATCTGCTCCAGCAGGACCGACCACCAGCTCTCCGCCGAACCGAGCGCCGCCGGGTCCAGGGAGGCCAGCTGGGCCTGGAAGTCGACGGTCCAGCGACCCGCCTGCTCCTGGTTCAGCCCGAACCTGAGCCGCCACATCCGGCCGAGCAGCGCCAGGCAGCGCTGGAACTCGGGCAGCCCGGTGTTCACGAACTGCGGCGGCACCGGAGCACCACCCGGACCGGCCTCCACCGGTACGGCGACGATGTTCGCCGTCCCGTACTGCACACAGATCGCCCGGCCGAAGTCGCTGCCCATCACCAGGTACGACCCCGCGTCCGGGGCCGGCTGCACCCCGCGCTCGGCCGCCAGCTCCGCCAGCGTCGGCACCGGCCGCCCCGGCTGGGCCTGCGCCCAGAAGAAGGGGCCCATGTCCATCGGCAGCCCCGCCGCGACCAACGAGTGCGCCACGACCGGCGGAACGCCCTGCCGGGACACCGCGGCCTGCTCGAACCGGAAGATCCCCGGCCCGAACGCCCCCGCCAGCTCCTGAGCGATCCCCTCCGGCGGCAGCGGCGGCGCGGGCTGCACCTGCGGCAGCGGCGCCCGCACCGGCGCGGGCCGAGCGGGCCCGTCCGCCACCTGGTGCAGCTCACCCTGGTGCGCCAGCAGCTGGCTCATGCCCTGCTGCCGGCTCGCGTGGTCCGTGCCGTACGGCGCGATGCTCGCGATCCGCGCCTGCGGCCACTGCTCCCGGATCATCCGCGCGCAGTAGGCGCCCGGCAGCTCGCACGACTCCAGCTCGGTGTGCAGCTCCAGGACCTGGTCCGGCGGCACGTTCATGGCGCGCAGCTCGTGGAAGATCTGCCACTCCGGGTGGGGCGTGCCCGGCGCCGAACGCCGGATCAGCTGCTGCTCCGACCCGTCCTGCGCGCGGTAGCGCAGCACGGCCTGGTAGCCCGGGCCCACGGTCGGCAGACCGGTGGGCTGCTGCGGATAGCCGTACGCCGGAGGCTGCTGACCGGGCATCGGCTGCCCGGGCGGCGGCATCGCGCCGGGCGGCATCGGCGGCTGGGGAGCGCCCGGCGCCGTACCGGGGGCGCCCGGAACACCGGGTGCGCCCGGGGCGTGCGGTGGCGCAGGCGTGCCGGGGCCGCCCACCGGGGGCGCGGACAGCACGGTCTCCGCGTGGTGCACGGCACCGCGCCTCCCACCGGGAACCCCGGGCGCGCCCGGGGCACCCGGGGCGCCAGGGGGCTGCGGCGCGCCGGGAGCGCCAGGTGCGCCCGGAGGGTGTGGTGCGCCAGGCGGGTTCGGTACGCCCGGGGCGCCAGGCATTCCAGGCGCGCCCGGAGGCTGCGGCGCGCCTCCCAGCTGGCTCGGGTCCGCCAGCATCGTCGCGGCATGGTGGACACCGCCCGGAGGCGTGCCGCCGGGCGCGCCCGGCGCACCAGGCGGCTGGGGGGCGCCCGGCGGAGTCGGTGCGCCGGGGGGCGTCGGGGCGCCCGGACCGGCAGGCCCCTCGGGCCCGTCGGGGCCGAGCGCCGAGACCAGTTGCGTGGGCACGTACCCGCCCGCCGGAGTTCCCGGCGCGCCCGGCCCGGACGGCGCGGGCGGCGGCGTCGCACCACCCGGTCGCGCGCCCGGCGCTCCCGGGGCGCCCGGCGGAGGCGGCGGGGTCGCCCCGCCCCGACGCGGCGGAGGCGCCGCCTTGCTCGTCGCGGCGTCGGCGATGTCCCCGGCGTTCGGCGCGAGCGGCCGACCCGGCGCGCCCGGCGCCCCGTCGGCGGCACCCGGGCCGCCCGGGTGACCGTAGGAAGGCCCTGCCCCCGCGGGCGGAGGCGTGGCACCCGGCACAGGGGCACCCGGAGGGGGCGTGCCCGGCACACCCGCACCACCGGCGCCGCCCTGCGGATACCCGTACGCCGACACACCCGGCGCGGGCGTACCGCCCGGCACCCCGTGGGCAGCCGGCGCACTCGGCGCACCAGGAACCCCGGGCGACGGAGTGGCCGTCCCACCAGGCGCGCCCGGCACTCCGGACGCCGGCGTACCGGCGGACGCACCCGGCGCGTTCGGATCGCCGAGCGCCGGCGCGACCGTCGTCCGCGGAAGCTGGCTGCCCCCCGACATCAGCGCCGTCTTCGCGTCCGGCGCGGCAGGCGGCGGCGTGCTGTCGTCGACCTCGCTCAACGGCGGCGCGAACACGGTCGCGGGCAACGGAACGGAACGGTCGTCACCGGCGTCCCCGTTCGTATCCGTACCGGCCCACGGCGTCGCCCCCGCCGGAGCCCCCGGAACCCCCGGCGCACCCGAGACACCGGGCGCCCCCACGGAAGCCCCAGCGCCCTCCTGCACCCCGGCACCACCACCGTCACGACTCCCGCCGGCGTCCGGCCAAGCCGCGTTCCCCCCGGCAACAGGCGCCCCCGGCGCGGGAGTCGGCGCACCACCACCGGCCGCAGCCCCAACACCGGCACCGGCACCCGCGCCGGCACCGGAAGCAGAGACACCCGAACCCGGCACCCCGGCCTGCGTCTCCGGAAGCGCCCCCGCCGCAGAGCCCACCGAGCCCGAACCCGCCGCGCCCCCCGAGGTGTCCCCACCCCGGCGCCCGGGAATCCCCAGCTGATCCGCCGCCTCCTGCAACCACTCCGGCGGCGTCAGCAAGAACGACGTCTGGTTCAGATCCACCCGCGCCGGAGCCGCCGGCGCCGGTTCGGGCGCCGCGTCGGGAAGGCCGTACTCCTCCTCGTACCGGCGGATCACCTCGCCCACCGGCAGCGACGGCCACAGCGTCGCCTCGCCACTGTCCCGGGCGATGACCAGCCGCTGCCCGCCACCGTCCGAACGCGGCCCGTCCGGCCGGTCCTCGGCCCACACCACGAAACCGAGCTCGAACTCCCGCACCCGCACCTCGCGATGCTGATACGACGGCACATCGCCGTTGACCCACTCCTCCGCGCGCTCCTGCGCCTGAGCGAACGTCACCATCGCGAAACTCACTCCCCCGACACGGAATCGGACACCGGCACGGCATGCGCGAAGCCACCGTCGACCATCAGGTTCGCCACCGTCTCCAACTCCGGCGGAGAACCGGCGAGACGGGACAGGAACGCGTCGAAGTCCTCCCCGCAAGGCAGCAACAGCCGCTCCACCCGCTCAGCCGGAGACCACGCCGGATCGACGTCCCGCGCGTCGTCGTACGCGCAGAACCACACCGAGCCGACCCGGTCGCCCTTCACCTTCACGGCCAGCAGACCGCCCTGCACGAAGCCGACGCACAGATAGTCCTTGGTCAGATGGTCACGCAGGCACTTGTTGACGTACACCAGGTCATTGACCGCCGCCTCGTCCCGCACCGTGAAGAACGGCTGGTCGATCAGCAGCCCCAACTCCGCGTCCAGCGCCGTCCCCACCGGCGCACAGCCACCCGCCGCCTTCAGGAACGACCGGTACGCGCCCGGCAGCCGGTACCCGAGGTCCTCCTCGACCCCCAGCACCTGCGACTCGCTCACCGCCACACCCGACTTCGGCAGACCCACATGCGCCGGACGCGTCTCCTGCAACGGACGCGTGCCCCGCTTGTTCTGGTCCACCGCCGACGTGGCGATCCCGCCATGATGCCGCAACAGCGCCTTCACCTCGACCGGGACCAGCTCGAGCCGGCGCGAGCCCACCACGTGATGCCAGGTCCAGCCGTGCGGCGTCGCCACCGACGGCACCGTGTCCCACAACTCGTGCCCGGTGGCCGCCAGCGCCGCGTTCGCCGACACGTAGTCCGTCAGGCGCAGTTCGTCGACACCGAACCCCTCCGGCGGCTCCGCGATCTCCGCGGCCGCCCGCGCGTACGGCGAGAAGTCGGGATAGCCGTGCTCGTCGACCCGCACCCCCCTGGGGTGACGGGCGGCCCGGACCGGGTCCGGGAAATGCACGACCTGCCCGGCATAGGCCGCGTTCGGCGGCGCGGCTTGCTGCCCGAGCCGACCTGTCGTCATGGCGGTTGCCCCCTGCGGCGTTCTGGACGGCACGCAATGACCCTCCTCGGCCCTTACGTCCCGTATCGACTTCTCTCCACGCGTCAACCGCATGGATCGCGGTGCCGACAGCCTATGCGGTACGACGACACCGGTCACCGGGCGGCGGTCAGGGCCCTTCCGCTTCCGTGACCAGCCGTCACCCCACCGTGACAGGGCGCCCAAACCCGGGCGTGTCGCACCGCCCCAGCTTCCGCACGAGCCACGCCATTTGGCACTCTGTGTCGTCCGGGGGGATGCTCGGGAGGGGATGACGATCATGAACGCGACACAGACGGGACCACACGGGGGCCCGAAAACCGGCCCGTCCGGACCCGGCTTGTCCGGCGACCCCCGCGTCGGCTGGAGCGCCACCGAGGCCCCGCCCGCCCCCACCCTGCGCCACCGCCGCGACGGCATACTCCCCACCGTCGCGGCCGCCCTCTCGGTCCGCGGCGCCACCCTCACCGGCACCGCCGCCCGCGGCGACCAGCCGCCCGCGCTGCACCCCCTCGTCCAGGACTTCCTGGACACCCTCACCAGCGCCCAGCGCGACCGCTTCACCGGCCGCTGCGCCGAGACGATCCTCATCTCCCGGCACCTCACCAACGCCGAGGCCGCCCGCAGCAAACGTGCCGCCCGCAAACCGATGACCAACGGCGAGGCCCGCAAGGCCCTCAAGCAGGCCAAGCTCACCGCCCGCCGCATCCGCGAGGACGGCGACCCGCTGCACGGCAGCTTCGCCACCCCCTGCCGTGCCTGCACCGCCCTCAGCGCGCACTTCGGCGTCCGGGTCGTCGACCCCGCCACCGCCGACGACTGACACCGGGCCCCCAGGCCGGCGGCACACCACCCACCACCGCCCAAGACCTACGGCGACCGCGCCTCCCAGACACCCGCACGAACGAGGGCAGATGCACCCGGACCGCACCTCCACCACCCGCTTCCCCGTGCCCGTCGACGCCGCCCTGCGCACCGCCGGCTGGCAGCCCGGACGCTGGGACATCAAGCAGGCCGAGATCTGGGCCGACACCCTGCGCGAGCACACCTCCCCCGCCGGCCACCGGCACACCGTCTTCCCCGCAGCCGTGGAGGCCTGGGCCGAGTTCGGCGGACTGCACATCACCCCACCCGGACCGGGCCGCCAGGTCGCCCCCGCCGCCGTCCACCTCGACCCGCTGCACGGACTCCACATGGCCCGCACCCTCGGCGACCTCGGCCGCGCCCTCGACACCGAGGTCTGCCCCCTCGGCACCGAGACCGACAGCCACGCCCTGCTCGCCATCGACACCGACGGCCGCGTCTACACCCTCGACCACACCGGCGACTGGTACCTCGGCCACGACATCGACACGGCCCTCACCACCCTCGTCGCGGGCACGGCACCAGTACGCCTCACAGCGCCGTAGGGCCGCAGGGCCCGCACCCAGGACTCACGGCCCGCAACCCGCGCGCTCACGCCGCAACCCGCGCGCTCACGCCGCCGGAATCACCGCCGACACCCGGAACCCCCCGGCATCCGTCGGCCCCGACACGAACACCCCACCCAGCGCGGAGACCCGCTCCTTCATCCCCACCAGGCCGTTGCCCCCCGACGGCAACCGCGCCGAGGACGCCGACGCCACCTCCGGCGGCGGCTCGTTCTCCACCTGCATCGCGATCTCCGACACCCGATGGGCCAGCCGTACGTGCGTCTTGGCGCCCGCCGCGTGCTTGTGCACGTTCGTCAGCGCCTCCTGCACCACCCGATACGCCGTCTGCTCCACCTCGGGCGCATAACCGCGTACGTCGCCCTCGACCGACAGATCCACCACCATGCCCGCCGCCGCGGACTGCCCGATCAGCTCGTCCAGCTCCGAAAGACACGGACCCTCGCCGTCCTCCGCCGCCCGCGAGGCCACCGCCGCGGCCGCCGCGGCCGCCGCGCCCACCGCCGCCAGCGGCACCGCCGGACGCCGCTCGGCCGGACCGTCGGACCGCAGCACCCCGAGCATCTGCCGCAGCTCCGTCAACGCCTGCCGCCCCATGTCACCGACCAGCGCGGCGTTCTTGACGGCCTTCTCCGGATCCTTGCGCGCCACCGCCTGCAGAGCCGCCGCGTGAACGACCATCAGACTCACCCGGTGCGCGACCACGTCATGCATCTCCCGCGCGATCCGCGTCCGCTCCTCGCCCCGCGCCCACTCGGCCCGCTCCTCCGCGCGCTCCGCGAGCAGCTGCAGCTCCCGCTCCAGACTGTCCGCCCGCTCCCTGAGCGACTCCATCAGCCGCCGCCTGGCCCCCACGTACAGCCCGAGCAGCAGCGGAGGCGCGGTCATCCCCAACGAGATGGTGATCGCGCCGAACGGCACGAACCAGTCCCCGAACTGCAGATCGCCCTGATCCACGCCCTGGCGCAGCCACACGAACGTCACGATCAGCATCCCGACCGTCGCCATGCCCGCCAGCGCCCCGATGATCCTCCGGGGCAGCTCCGAGGCGGCCAGCGTGTACAGGCCGACGACGATCATCAAAAAGCCCATCTGGGCCGGCATCACGGCGATCGACACGAGCACGACGGCGATGGGCCACCGCCGCCGCACGACCAGCACCGAACCGGCCAGCACCCCGAACAGCACACCCACGGCGCGCGGGATCCCCGCGTCCTCCGCGAAGCCGAACCCCTTCGCCCCGCACTCCAGCGCGGAGACGACCGCCAGGCCTATGTCCAACGCCGCACTACGCCACCTCGCCCACCACCACGGCCCTGCCTGGGCCCCGGCGTGGTCTTCCCCCGTCGTGGTCATGCCTCCAGCCTACGGGCGTGGGACGCGGCTTTTCCGGTGAGTTTCCGGGACTGGCCTACACCACCCCGTGTGACGGACCGAGCGCGAATCCGCCCGAAATCCCTCGAACTGCTGAATCGCTCACCGTTCGACCCCGGAAGATCAGATTCCGCCCCGACGGTATGCCTATGGCACATCCACACGGCAAATACGCGGACTTCGAGGAGCTGCGGGAGCGGGCGGTGGCGCTCCGGCGGGCGGGCTACAGCCTTCGGCAGATCCGCGACGAGTTGAAGATCTTCAACAACGACCTCCTCAACCGACTCGTGAAAGGAGAACCGCCACCGCAATGGACAAAGCGACCGAACGCCAAGGACGACCTACGGGCCAAGGCACGGGAGCTACGGCTGCAGGGCTGGACGTACGACCGGATCGAGGCGGAGCTGGGGTGCTCGAAGAGCTCGATCTCGCTGTGGGTACGGGATCTGCCGAAGCCGGAGCGCAAACGCAGCCCCGAGGAGGCGTCGTCCGCCGCCAGGCGCGGCTGGGAGGTCACCCTGCAGCGGCGCGAAGTGGAGCGCCAGCACACAAAGGCGTCAGCCGCAGAGGAAATCGGAGAGTTAACCGACCGCGAACTGTTCATCGCCGGAATTGCGCTCTACTGGGCCGAGGGCACCAAGGACAAGCCCCACGCGCGACGCGAGCGAGTCACCTTCGTCAATAGCGACCCCCACGTCATCCGCCTGTACCTGGCTTGGCTCACCATGCTCGGGGTTGAGCGCGAGCAGATCCGGTTCCACGTGATGATTCACGAGTCGGCCGACGTGGTGGCCGCCGAGAACTACTGGGCAGACCTGGTCGGCTCGGACTGCAGCTCCTTCGGCAAGACGACCTTGAAGCGGCACAACCCGAAGACCGTGCGTAAGAACACGGGCGCCGAGTATCGAGGCTGCCTTGCGCTCACGGTGCGACAAAGCGCCGAGCTGTACCGTCGCATCGAAGGCTGGTGGTACGGCATAGTAGGGGCTGCCACCGCACCCGATCGGCAATATCGGACATAGCGGTAATCCCGGGTCGTCTAAGGGCAAGACGTCAGATTTTGGTTCTGATCATGGGGGTTCGAGTCCTCCCCCGGGAGCAATTACTCGGTTCGGGTCCTGACTGCCAACAGCTCAGTCAGGGCCCGCTCTCATAACCCCCACGAAACGCCCCGGTATCCTGCGGATGTCCCCCCACCCCATCCCAAAAGCCGAAGGGCAACCCCGTGAGCGCCATTCGCCCGGCAGCCGTCGTCGTTCTCGCAGCGGGTGAGGGCACCCGTATGAAGTCGGCCACACCCAAGGTTCTGCACGAGATCTGCGGCCGCAGCCTCGTCGGTCATGTGCTCGCCGCCGCGCGTGAGTTGCGGCCCGAGCATCTCGTCGTGGTCGTCGGGCACGCCCGGGAGAAGGTCACCGCCCACCTGAACGCGATCGACCCGGACACCCGTACCGCCGTGCAGGCGCAGCAGAACGGCACCGGGCACGCCGTGCGGATGGGGTTGGAGGAGCTCGGCGGTGCCGTCGACGGGACCGTGGTGGTCGTCTGTGGCGACACGCCCCTCCTCACCGGTGAGACGCTGCGTGTCCTCACCGAGACCCACTCCGCCGACGGCAACGCCGTGACGGTGCTGACGGCCGAGGTGCCGGACGCGACCGGGTACGGGCGGATCGTGCGGGACGGGGCCTCCGGGGCCGTGACCGCGATCGTGGAGCACAAGGACGCGAGCGAGTCCCAGCGGGCGATCCGGGAGATCAACTCCGGGGTGTTCGCGTTCGACGGGCAGCTGCTGGCGGACGCGCTGGGGAAGGTCCGGACCGACAACAGCCAGGGCGAGGAGTACCTCACCGACGTTCTCGGGATTCTGCGGGAGGCGGGGCATCGGGTCGGGGCCTCGGTGGCCGCCGATCACCGGGAGATCGCCGGGATCAACAATCGCGTGCAGCTGGCCGAGGCGCGGCGGATTCTCAACGACCGGCTGCTCACCGAGGCGATGCTGGCGGGTGTCACTGTCGTGGACCCGGCTACCACCTGGGTGGATGTCACCGTGACGTTCGAGCAGGACGCCGTCGTGCTGCCGGGGACGCAGCTTCTCGGGGCGACGCATCTCGGTGAGGGTGCCGAGGTGGGGCCGAACAGCCGGCTGAAGGACACGGTGGTCGGTGCCGGGGCGCGGGTGGACAACACGGTCGCGGACGGCGCCCAGGTCGGCGCGGACGCGACGGTGGGTCCGTATGCCTATCTGCGGCCGGGGACGCGGCTGGGGGCGAAGGGCAAGATCGGGACGTACGTCGAGACGAAGAACGCCTCGATCGGCGAGGGGACGAAGATTCCGCATCTCTCGTACGTCGGTGACGCGACCATCGGTGAGTACACGAACATCGGGGCCGCGAGTGTCTTCGTGAACTATGACGGACAGGACAAACACCACACGACCGTCGGGTCGCACTGCCGGACGGGTTCGGACAACATGTTTGTGGCTCCTGTCACGGTCGGGGACGGCGCGTACACCGCCGCCGGGTCCGTGATCACGAAGGATGTGCCGCCCGGTTCGCTGGCCGTGGCCCGCGGTCAGCAGCGGAATATCGAGGGCTGGGTGGCCCGTAAGCGTCCGGGGAGCGCCGCGGCGAAGGCGGCCGAGGTGGCGTCCCGGGAGCCGGAAGGCGAAAGCTGACTGGAAACAGGTGCGTCCGGGACGGCGTACCGTGATAAGTGCACATCCGCACCCACCAGTGAGCCGATCGGTCATGCCCAGTGGCCGGGTCGGTTCGGTGGCCAGCTGAGACACCTCTGAGGAGACAGTGCTGTGACCGGGATCAAGACGACCGGCGAGAAGAAGATGATGTTCTTCTCCGGCCGCGCCCACCCCGAGCTTGCCGAGGAGGTCGCCCACCAGCTGGGTGTCGGGGTCGTCCCGACGAAGGCCTTCGACTTCGCCAATGGCGAGATCTATGTGCGGTATCAGGAGTCGGCGCGTGGTGCGGACTGCTTCGTGATCCAGAGCCACACGGCTCCGATCAACCAGTGGATCATGGAGCAGTTGATCATGATCGACGCCTTGAAGCGCGCGTCGGCCCGCTCCATCACGGTCATCGTGCCGTTCTACGGTTACGCGCGGCAGGACAAGAAGCACCGCGGTCGTGAACCGATCTCGGCGCGTCTGATCGCGGACCTGATGAAGACGGCCGGTGCCGACCGCATTCTGACGGTCGATCTGCACACGGACCAGATCCAGGGTTTCTTCGACGGTCCGGTGGACCACCTGTTCGCGCTGCCGCTGCTGGCGGACTACGTGGGCAAGAAGGTCGACCGCGAGAAGCTGACCGTGGTGTCGCCGGACGCGGGCCGGGTGCGGGTCGCCGACCGCTGGTGCGACCGGCTCGGTGCGCCGCTGGCGATCGTGCACAAGCGGCGTGACAAGGACGTGGCGAACCAGGTGACGGTCCACGAGGTCGTGGGTGAGGTCAAGGGCCGCGTGTGTGTGCTGGTGGACGACATGATCGACACCGGTGGCACGATCTGCGCGGCCGCGGACGCGCTGTTCGCGCACGGCGCGGAGGACGTCATCGTGACCGCCACGCACGGTGTGCTGTCGGGTCCGGCGGCGGACCGGCTGAAGAACTCGCGGGTGAGCGAGTTCGTGTTCACGGACACCCTGCCGACGCCGGGTGAGCTGGCGGGCGACCTGGACAAGATCACGGTGTTGTCGATCGCGCCGACGATCGCGAGCGCGGTGCGTGAGGTGTTCGAGGACGGTTCGGTGACGAGCCTGTTCGACGAGCAGTAGACGAGCCGGGTCGAGGGGCGGCGGGAGCCGCTCGAAGATCCTTTTGGTGCGGCCTCCGCTGCCGAGTAAACTGCTGAAGTTGCTCGGCGAGGGAGGCCGTACTTCTTTGGTACGGCGATCCGTTATCGACGCGCTCTTCGTAGCAGGCCGTTCGTGGCCGGGTGACCTTGTCCGTTTCTCACCCATACGAGGAGTGATCAATATGTCCGAGGTGAAGATCTCCGCCGAGACGCGCACCGAGTTCGGCAAGGGTGCCGCGCGCCGTATCCGTCGTGACAGCAAGGTTCCCGGTGTCCTCTACGGCCACGGCTCGGACCCGCTGCACCTGACCCTCCCGGGCCACGACCTGCTGCTCGCGCTGCGTACGCCGAACGTCCTGATCGCCCTGGACATCGACGGCAAGACCAACGAGCTGGCGATCCCGAAGGCCGTGCAGCGTGACCCGCTGAAGGGCTTCCTGGAGCACGTCGACCTGCTGCTGGTCAAGCGTGGCGAGAAGGTCACGGTCGAGGTCCCGGTCGTCGCCGAGGGCGAGCTGGCCGCGGGTGGCAACCTGCTCGAGCACGTGCTGAACGCGCTGCCGGTCGAGGCCGAGGCCACGCACATCCCCGAGTCCGTCACGGTGTCCGTGGAGGGCCTGGAGGCCGGTGCCTCGGTCCTCGCCAAGGACATCGAGCTGCCGAAGGGCACCACGCTGGCCGTCGAGGAGGACGCGGTGGTTCTCCAGGTCCTGGCCGCGCAGGCCGAGGAGGCCCCGGAGGGCGAGGAGACCGCGACCGAAGAGGTCGCCGAGGCCTGAGCCTGAGCTGTCGGGGCGAACGCCCCGGTGGTGGTTGTTCTCGACCCAGCCGCCGCTTCCGGTCCGGAAGCGGCGGCTGTGGCATATCAAGGAGACATGGACGTGACTTCCGATCCGAGTGCCCCCTGGCTCGTCGCCGGGCTCGGTAATCCCGGACCCGAGTACGCGATGAACCGGCACAACGTGGGGTTCATGGTGGTGGATCTGCTGGCCGAGCGGATCGGGGGGAGGTTCAAGCGGGCCGGCAAGGCGCAGGCGCAGGTCGTGGAGGGGCGGATCGGGCCGCCCGGGCCGCTGAACCGGCGGGTGATCCTCGTGAAGCCGATGTCGTTCATGAACCTGTCCGGTGGGCCGGTGAACGCGCTGCGGGACTTCTACAAGGTGCCGCTCGGCAACATCGTCGCCGTGCACGACGAGCTGGACATCGACTACGGCACCCTGCGGCTGAAGCTGGGCGGCGGGGACAACGGGCACAACGGTCTGAAGTCGATGACGAAGGCGATGGGCCAGGACTATCACCGGGTGCGGTTCGGGATCGGCCGGCCGCCGGGGCGGATGCCGGTGGCCGACTTCGTGCTGAGGGACTTCTCCGGCGCCGAGCGCAAGGAGCTGGACTACTTCGTGGACCGGGCGGCGGACGCGGTGGAGTGCCTGGTCATCGAGGGCTTGGAGCGGGCGCAGGGGACGTACAACTCGTAGCGTCGGGGCCCTCGGTGTGGTGCGCGCCGTCCTTGAAGCGGACGGTGCGGCGGTGGTGGTCGAGCCCTGCATTGACTTTCCGCGAGGCAATGGCCAAAGATCTCGGCCATGCCTACAGCCGTCATGTCCAGCCAGGGCGCCGTGACCGCGCTGCGGTTCGGCCGCGTCGCGGTGATGGGCACGGTCGCGGCGCTGATCCTGATCGCCGGTGTCTGGGCGTCCTGGGGCACCGCCCAGCACGTGATGCTGACCAAGGGGCGCGAGAGCGGTACCGTCGCGGTGACCCGCTGTGCCGGGGACACCTGCACCGGCCCCTACACGCCCCTCTCCCAGGGCTCGCAGCCCCGCGACCGCGTCTCCATCGAGCACACGGCGGCGGTCCGCGAGGGTCGGACGTACACGATCGTCATCAAGCCGGGCAGCGACGACGTGGTCCGCTCCGGGCCCGCCGGGATCCTCTACGCCTGGGTCCCCCTGGGCGGCGCGCTGCTGCTGGCCGCGGTCGTGGTGGCGGGCGGGCTCCGGCGCGCGCGCCCCGCGTGGGCGCTGGCGGGTACCGGGTTCGCGCTGCTCACGGCCGCGTTCCTGACGATGTGACCGTGACGCTGTGAAGAAACCGAGTGTTGTGTCTTCGTGATTGACCTGGAGTCAGGCGCGGCTGGAAGCTGAGCCGCCCCCTCCACATCTTCCCGTCCGAGTCACGAAGATGGACTGCCCATGCGTACCCTCACTCGCGCCGGCGCCGTGTCCGCCGCCGCGGCCCTGTCGCTGGCCCCCGCAGCCCACGCCACCCCGCCCGGGGACAACGGCACCGTGAAGATCCACGACGCCACCACCGACGAGGAGCTCCGCCACAACGAGCCCCATGTCTGCGAGTTCTACCTGGACGCCTTCGGCTTCGACGGCGGCCAGCAGGTCGACTGGCACATCGAGGCCTGGGCCCCGACGGCCGACGTCAAGGGCGAGACCGTGAAGTCCGGCGCCCTCACCCTCGACGCCGAGGGCCATGGCCGTACGAACGACATGACGCTGCCGGACGGCCACTACAAGCTCTTCTGGAACTTCGAGGGCGAGAAGGGCTCCGCCAAGCACAAGGTGTTCTGGACGGACTGCGAGGACTCCGAGGAGACCGGCAGCCCCGCCCCGAGCACCTCCGCGACCCCGTCCACCGAGCCGAGCGCCGGCCCGAGCGCCTCGGAGGGCGCCCCCGCCACGTCCCCGTCCTCGGCCCCCTCGGCCCAGGGCGACACCCCCGGGGGCGACCTCGCCGAGACCGGCAACGGCGCCCCCGTCGGCCTGCTGAGCGCGGTCGCGGCCGCCTTGGTCGGCGCCGGCGGCTACCTGCTGTACCGCCGCCGCAAGGCCTGACCTGGGCGACACGTCGATGCCCCCGAGCCGTGGTGCGGCTCGGGGGCATCGACGTGGGAAGTACCGCCGTACGGCGGGAACCCGTCAGCCGGTGTTGCGCAGGCCCGCCGCGACGCCGTTCACCGTCAGCAGCAGCGCGCGGGACAGCAGCGGATCCGGCTGCTCGCCCGCGGCGGCCGCGTCGCGCTGGCGCTTGAGCAGGGCGACCTGGAGGTAGGAGATCGGGTCCAGGTAGGCGTCCCGGATGGAGAAGGTCTGCTTCAGCACCGGAGCGGCGTCCAGCAGCTCCGCCTCGCCCGTCACCCTCAGGACCTCCCGCACGGTCAGCTCGTGCTCGGCCTTGATGGTGTCGAACACGTGCTTGAGCTCGTCCGGGACGAGGGTGTCGACGTAGTGCTGGGCGATCCGCAGGTCCGTCTTGGCGAGGGTCATCTCGACGTTGGAGACGAAGTTGCGGAAGAAGTGCCACTGCTCGTGCATCTCGTCGAGCACGGTGTCCAGACCCGCCTCGCGCAGGGCCTTCAGACCGGAGCCGACGCCGAACCAGCCCGGGACGATCTGCCGCGACTGGGTCCAGCCGAACACCCACGGGATGGCGCGCAGGCCGTCGAGGGAGACACCCGAGCCGGGACGGCGGGCGGGCCGCGAGCCCAGGTGCAGGTCGGCGAGCTGGTCCACCGGCGTCGAGGCGAGGAAGTACGTCGGTAGGTCCGGGTCCTCGACCAGTCTGCGGTAGGCGGCGTGGGCCGCGTCGGAGACCACGTCCATCGCCGCGTCCCAGCGGGCCAGGGCCTCGTCGGACTGGCGGGGCGCGGTGTGCAGGGCGGAGGCCTGGAGCGTGGCCGCGACCGTCAGTTCCAGGTTCTCCCGGGCCAGCGACGGCACCAGGTACTTGTCGGAGATGACCTCGCCCTGCTCGGTCACCTTGATCTCGCCCTCCAGGGTGCCCCAGGGCTGGGCGAGGATCGCGTCGTGCGAGGGGCCGCCACCGCGGCCGACGGTGCCGCCGCGGCCGTGGAAGAGCCGCAGCCGTACGCCGTAGCGGTGCGCCACGTCACGCAGCCGCCGCTGCGCCCGGTGGATCTCCCACTGCGAGGTGGTGATGCCGCCGAACTTGGAGGAGTCGGAGTAGCCGAGCATGACCTCCTGGACATCGCCCCGCAGCGCCACCAGGCGCCGGTAGGACGGGTCCGCGAGCATGTCCTCCAGGATCGTGTCGGCGGCCTTCAGCTCGTCCGTCGTCTCCAGCAGCGGCACGATGCCGATCTTCGCCCAGCCCGCGTGCAGGTCGATCAGGCCCGCCTCGCGCGCCAGCACGGCGGCGGCGAACACGTCGTCGGCGCCCTGGCACATCGAGATGATGTACGACTCGATCACCTCGGGCCCGAAGACCTCCAGCGCCCGCTTGACGGTCTGGAAGACGCCGAGGGTCTTCTCCCCGGCCGCGTCCACCGGGGCCGGCGACGGGGCCAGCGGCCGCCGGGAGCGCAGCTCCTTGGCGAGCAGCTTGCCCCGGTAGTCGCGCGGCATGTCGGCGTACCGCCACGACTCCTCGCCGAGCCGGTCGAAGAGCTGGCCGAGGGCGTGGTGGTGGGCGTCGGCGTGCTCGCGGACGTCCATGGTGGCGAGCTGGAGGCCGAAGGCGGCCAGCGTGCGGATGGTGCGGTTCATCCGGCCCTCGGCGAACAGCCCGCCCCGGTGCTCCCTGAGGGAGGTCTGGATCAGGGTGAGGTCGGCGAGCAGTTCGGAGGTGCCGAGGTAGTCGCGGCCGTCCTCGTGCGGGATGCCCTTGGCCAGCCGCGTCTTGGTGTTCTCCAGCTTCTGCCGGATGCAGGTGGCCTTGAGCCGGTAGGGCTCCTCGGCGTTGAGGCGCTTGTAGCGGGGGCTGATCTCGGGCAGCCGCTCCAGGTCCGCCTTCAGGGAGTCGAGCAGTTCCTCGGTCGCCCCGGAGTAGCGGATGGAGTTCGACAGGAAGCCGCGCAGCTCGTCGATCATCTCCAGGGCGTCGTTGATGCCGTGCTCGTGCTGGAGGATCAGCACGTCCCAGGTGACCTGCGGGGTGACGTTCGGGTTGCCGTCGCGGTCGCCGCCGATCCAGGTGCCGAAGGTGAGCGGCCGGGTGTCGTCGGGCAGCTTGAAGCCGACCCGCTCCAGCTCGGCGGTGAGGTCCTCCAGGACGTCGCCGACCGCGCCCGCGTGCAGCTCGTCCAGGTAGTAGATGGCGTTGCGGGCCTCGTCGGCGGGCTCGGGGCGGACGACGCGCAGTTCGTCGGTCTGCCAGACGAGGTCGATGTTCTCCGCCAGCCGGGTGTCGTAGCGGCGGCGGTCGGACTCGATGACCGGGGTCTCCAGCAGCGCGGCGATGCGCCGGAGCTTGTTGAGCACCGACCGGCGCGCGGCCTCGGTGGGGTGGGCGGTGAAGACCGGGCGGACGTTGAGGTTCTTCACCGTCGCGCGCAGGTGCTCGGGGTCGGCGTCCTTCAGCCGGTCGGCCGTACGGGAGAGCAGACCCCCCTCGGCGGCGCGCTTGGCGCGCAGCTCGCGGCCTCGGTGCACCTGTTCGGTGACGTTGGCGAGGTGGAAGTAGGTGGAGAAGGCGCGGACCAGCTTGGCCGCGGTGTCGAGTTCGGTTCCGCGCAGCAGCTCGGCGGCGGCCTCACCGTCCTCGCGGGTGAGTCGGCGCACCCTCTCGACCAGCTCGAGGAGCTCTGGACCCTCCTGGCGGACGAGGGTCTCGCCGAGGAGGTCGCCCAGGCGCCTGATGTCGGCGCGCAGCTCACTGCTGGTCGACGTGGTGCTCGTAGTCAGGTCGTCGGCACTGCTCACAGGTGCGGCTCCTTGCAGTGTTGAAGCTCGTCCGGGAGGGGAACCCGAAGGCACGTCTCGCGCGGCGGCTGCCGCATACGGGCCGGACATCCGGGAAGTATTCAGAGCGGACCGCGCTGTCCGACCGACACAAGGATAGGTGTCCGTGCGGACGCGCAGGCTCACGGGCTCTTGCCGCCGGGCAACGCGCTGCCATACTTACGACGCCGTAGGTTACGGAACCGTAGGAACCGTTGTGGCGGAACCGGGGCACGGTTCCCCAAGCCACCCGGCACTCGTCTCACCACCCACGACCCCACAGGGGACGCCCATGACCACGAGCTCCGATGTGATCGAAGACGCCCCGCAGGCGAACGACGACACCACGACCCCCTCCGCCACGCTCGGCGGCGAGAAGAAGGGGACGCTCGAACAGTTCGCGCTCCTGCTCTTCATCGTCGTCCCGTTCGTGGCGCTCGCCGCCGCGGTGCCGCTGGCCTGGGGCTGGGGTGTGAGCTGGCTCGACCTAGGCCTGCTGGTCCTCTTCTACTTCTTCGCCTGCCACGGCGTCACGATCGGCTACCACCGTTACTTCACCCACGGCTCCTTCAAGGCGAAGCGCCCGCTGCGGATCGCGCTCGCGGTCGCGGGCTCCATGGCGGTCGAGGGCCCGCTGGTCCGCTGGGTCGCCGACCACCGCAAGCACCACAAGTTCTCGGACGCGGAGGGCGACCCGCACTCCCCGTGGCGCTACGGGGAGAGCGTTCCGGCGCTGATGAAGGGCCTGTGGTGGGCGCACATCGGCTGGATGTTCGACGAGGAGCGCACCCCGCAGGACAAGTACGCGCCGGACCTGATCAAGGACAACGCGATCCGGACGATCTCCCGTCAGTTCATCTACTGGACGATGCTGTCGCTGGCGCTGCCCGCGCTGATCGGCGGTCTGGTGACGATGTCCTGGTGGGGGGCCTTCACGGGCTTCTTCTGGGGCTCCCTGGTCCGGGTGGCCCTGCTGCACCACGTCACCTGGTCGATCAACTCCATCTGCCACGCGGTCGGCAAGCGCCCGTTCAAGTCGCGGGACATGTCCGGCAACGTGTGGTGGCTGGCGGTGCTGTCCTGCGGCGAGTCCTGGCACAACCTGCACCACGCCGACCCGACCTCGGCGCGGCACGGTGTGGAGCGCGGTCAGATCGACTCCTCGGCGCGGATCATTCGCTGGTGCGAGCAGCTCGGCTGGGCGTACGACGTGCGCTGGCCGTCACGCTCGCGTATCGATTCCCGCCGGAACACCGGGGAAGACGGCTCCCGGCGGGGGGCGAAGGCCGCGAAGGCGGCATGATTGACGCCGTGGCGACCGACTCCAGCAGTACCCCGAGCAACGAGAAGCCGCGGCGCGCGCGTCGCACCCGGATGACCGGTGCGGAGCGCCGCCAGCAACTGCTGGAGATCGGTCGCACCCTCTTCGCCGCGAAGGGCTTCGAGGGCACCTCGGTGGAGGAGATCGCCGCGAAGGCGGGCGTGTCGAAGCCGGTGGTGTACGAGCACTTCGGTGGCAAGGAGGGCCTGTACGCGGTGGTGGTGGACCGCGAGATGCGGCGCCTGCTGGACATGGTGACGAGTTCCCTGACGGCGGGCCATCCTCGCGAGCTGTGCGAGCAGGCCGCCTTCGCCCTCCTGGACTACATCGAGGAGAACACGGACGGCTTCCGGATCCTGGTCCGCGACTCCCCCATCCCCCAGTCCACGGGCTCCTTCGCCTCGCTGATCTCGGACATCGCCACCCAGGTGGAGGACATCCTGGGCCGGGAGTTCAAGAGCCGGGGCTTCGACCCCAAGCTGGCCCCCCTCTACGCCCAGGCCCTGGTCGGCATGGTCGCCCTGACCGGTCAGTGGTGGCTGGACGTCCGCAAGCCGAAGAAGGCCGAGGTCGCCGCCCACCTGGTGAACCTGGCCTGGCACGGCCTGGACGGCCTGGAGGCCAAGCCGCACCTCATAGGGCGCCGCAAGAGCTAGGTTCGAGGAACTCGATGCGGTTGCCGACCGGGTCCTGCGCGTAGAACCGGCGGTGTCCCGGCAGCTCCGTGTCCCAGGTCACCGTCACTCCCCCGGCCTCCAGGCGGGCCGCGTAGGCCTCGATGCCCGTCACCCGCAGCCCGGGGTGGGCCTTCCTCGCGGGCCGGAAGTCCTTCTCGATCCCCAGATGCAGCCGCACGCCCCCGGCCTGGAACCAGCAGCCGCCGCGCGCGGCCAGACGCGGCGGCTTGGGCGTCTCGGTCATGCCGAGGACATCGACGTAGTACGTCCTCAGCCGGTCCTCGGAGCCGGGCGGCGCGGCGAGCTGGACGTGGTCGAGCGCGGTGATCATCAGGCCTCCAGGCGGGCCACGGCGAAGACGCGGCGGAAGGGGAACGGGGTGCCGTGCGGGCCGGGCGGGTAGGCCGCGCGCAGGGCCTCGCGGTACTCCTCCACGAATGCGTCCCTGGCCTTCGGGTCGTCCGCCAGTGCGGTCAGCACCGGCCGCAGTCCCGTGCCCTGCACCCAGTCCAGGACCGGGTCCTCGCCGGTCAGCAGATGGATGTACGTGGTCTCCCAGACGTCCGCCGCGCAGCCCAGGCCGGTCAGGCGCTCCAGATAGGCCTGCGGGGTGAGGATCGCGCCGTCGTGACGGAGGACCTCGGTGATGCCGTACGCCTGGGCGAGCTCGCGCATCAGGCGGTGGCTCGGGGAGTCGAAGTTGCCGGGTACCTGGAAGGCGAGGGTGCCGCCGGGGGCGAGGCCCTCGATCCAGGTCGCGAAGCGGTCCGCGTGGCCCGGGACCCACTGCAGCGTGGCGTTGCTGACGATCAGGTCGTACGGCTCCGCGGGCGCCCAGGTGCGGACGTCGGCGTGGGCGAAGTCGAGGTGGGCACCGGCGTGCGCCGAGGCGCGGGCGAGCATCTCGGGGGAGTTGTCGTAGCCCGTGACGCGTGCCGTGGGCCAGCGGTCGGCGAGGAGCGCGGTGGCGTTGCCGGGGCCGCAACCCAGGTCGGCGATGCGGGGCCGGTCACTGGGGAGTTCGGGGATCCGGGCCAGGAGGTCGGTGAAGGGGCGGGCGCGGTGGCCGGCGTGACGCAGGTACTGGGCCGGGTCCCAGGTGGGAGTCGTCATGACTGCCACCTTCCCGCAGATTTACCTTCATATCAAGATGCTCGACATCAAGAGACTTCACATCGACACAACCACTACACTGATCGTCATGGAGGACGAGGTCGATCGGCTGGTCGCGGCGTGGCGTCGGGAGCGCCCGGACCTCGACGTGGAACCACTGGAAGTGCTCAGCCGCGTCAGCAGGCTGGCCCGGCACCTGGACCGCGCGCGCCGGCTCGCCTTCGCCGAGCACAGTCTGGAGCCCTGGGAGTTCGACGTGCTCACCGCGCTCCGGCGCGCGGGCACGCCGTATCAGCTCTCCCCCGGGCAGTTGCTGACGCAGACCCTGGTCACCTCCGGCACGATGACCAACCGCATCGACCGGCTGGCCAAGAAGGGCCTGGTGGAGCGGCTCCCCGACCCCAGCGACCGGCGGGGCGTGCTCGTCCGCCTCACCGACGAGGGCCGCGACCGGGCGGACCAGGCCCTGGCCGGCCTGCTGGACCAGGAACGCGCCATCCTCGCGGAGCTCTCCCGAGCGCAACGCGGTGAACTGGCGGGCCTGCTACGCCAGTTGACGGCGCCGTTCGACAACATCCCCGGCTGAGGCCTCTGCCGGCCACGTTGTGTGCGGCGCCGTCATGGCTGGTCGCGCCCCTGCGCCCCTTTCGGGGCGCGACTGAACCGCCCGCCGGACAGTTACGCCAGCTGGCCGCCCCGTGCGACCACATCCCCGGCCAGGTCGACCGGCCCCACGCCCGCCCGGCGCGCGAGCGCCACCGCGGCCAGGGTGGAGTGGACGCCCAGTTTGCCGAGGACGTTCTGCATGTGGGTGCGGACGGTGTGCGGGGAGAGAAAGAGGCGCTCGGCCACCGCCTTGCGGCCCAGGCCCGCCACCATGCAGCGCAGGACCTCCCGCTCGCGCGGGGTCAGCGACTCCACGAGCCGCTCGCTCTCGGTGCGGTGCTTGCGCGCCGCCGTCAACTCGCGCAGGACGCCGGTGAGCAGGGCCGGCGGCAGATGCGTCTCCTCGCGCAGCACCCCGCGGATGACGGTGAGCAGCCGGGACAGCGAGCAGTCCTTGGCCACCCAGCCCGACGCGCCGGCCTGCAGCGCCAGCGCCGCCCGCCGCGGGTCGTCCTTCTCGGCGAGCACCACGATCCGCACGCCGGGCTGCGCCGAACGCACTCCGGTGACCAGGGAGATGCCGTCGACCAGACCGTCCTCCCCCACTTCCTGCACCGGCACGGCCGGCCGTATGCCCGGCACCCCGCCCCCCAGGTCGGCGTCGACGAGCAGCACGTCGTACCGGCGTCCCTCGGCGGCGGCGCGCTCCAGGCTGCGCAGGGCGGCCGGGCCGCTGCCCGCGGCGGAGACGTCGACGTCGGGCTCGGCCGCCAGTGCGGCGGCGAGCGACTCGGCGAAGATGCGGTGGTCGTCGACGACCAGGACTCGGATGCGAACCACTGAAACCCCCACTGGTCCGGTGAACGACGACCTGCGCGGGTACGACGCCCAGGGGTGGCCGCCGCCGCACGGCCGCCGCCGTGCAGAAACTGGTACCCCCACCGCGGGCGTCGTACCCGCTCTGTCTCGCCCCCTGATCAGCACCGGCCCCCACCGGCACTGCTCATCAGAGTACGGGCGGGGGCCCGGAGCGGAAGGCAATTTGCAGAACTGGCCCATTGACGCGTTTATCGTGTGCCGCATGTTCCGAATGGAGACAGAAGTCGACAAAGAGCGGCGCGATCTTCTTCGTGCCCGGCTGCGGGACACGAACACCGCGGCCTCCCCCGTACTCAGCGCGCTGCGCGGAACCCCGGGTGAACGCGAACTCCCCCTGCACGTCTGGATGCTGGACGGCGCGGGCGCCCTGGCGGGCGGGCTCGTCGGGTACACCTGGGCGACCTGGCTCCAGGTGACGTACCTCTGGGTCGACGAGCGTCACCGCGGCGCCGGGCTCGGTTCGCGGCTGCTGGGCGAGGCGGAGCGGGTGGCGCGCGAGGAACGGGGGTGTGCCGCCGTACGCCTGGAGACGTGGGACTTCCAGGCGCCGGACTTCTACCGGCGGCAGGGGTACGACGTGGTGTGCGTGATCCCCGACTATCCGCCGGGGATCACGGAGTTCACGCTCGTCAAGCGGTTCAGCTGAGGCGGCGGGCGCCCGGCGCCGGGACCGCCTCGAAGACGCGCGGCGCGGTGAACCCGGCCGCGGCGAAGGCCTCCTGGACGGCCTTGGTGACGGTGTCCACGTCGGACGCCTCCGCGAGCACGATCGCCGAGCCGCCGAAGCCTCCGCCGGTCATCCGGGCGCCCAGGGCGCCGGCCGCGAGGGCGGTGTCGACGACCAGGTCCAGTTCGGGGCAGGAGACGCGGAAGTCGTCGCGCAGGGAGGTGTGCCCCTCCACCAGGACCGGGCCGATCGCCCGCGTCTCGCCCGACTCCAGCAGGGCCACGACCCGCTCGACGCGCTGGCCCTCGGTGACGACGTGGCGCACCAGACGGCGCACCTCCTCCTCGTCCCCGAGCCGTTCGAGGGCGGCGTCCAGGTCGTCGTAGGCGATATCGCGCAGCGCGTCCACGCCCAGCAGGGCGGCGCCCTTCTCGCAGCCCGCGCGGCGCTTGCCGTACTCGCCCTCGCTGTGCGAGTGCTTGACCTGTGTGTCGACGACGAGCAGGCGCATGCCCTCGGCGGCGAGGTCGAAGGGGATCTGCTTCTGGGACAGGTCCCGGGTGTCGAGGAAGAGCGCGTGGCCCTCCTCGCAGCAGGCGGAGGCGGTCTGGTCCATGATGCCGACGGGCGCGCCGACGTAGACGTTCTCCGCGCGCTGGCACAGCCGGGCCAGCTGCCAGCGCTTGAGACCCAGGTCGAACAGGTCGTTCAGGGCGAGAGCGACGACGACCTCCAGCGCGGCCGAGGAGGACAGACCCGCGCCCGCCGGGACCGTCGAGGCCAGGTGGATGTCGGCGCCGGTCACCGGGTGCCCGGCCTCGCGCAGCGCCCACACCACGCCCGCCGGGTACGCCGTCCAGCCCTTGGCCGTCTCGGGGGCCAGCTCGTCCAGGCGCAGTTCGGCGACCCCGCCCCCGACGTCGGCCGAGTGCAGCCGCAGCACGCCGTCGGCGCGCCGCGCCACCGCGGCGACCGCGGTGTGCGGCAGCGCGAAGGGCATGACGAAGCCGTCGTTGTAGTCGGTGTGCTCACCGATGAGGTTGACCCGGCCGGGAGCCGCCCACACCCCGTCCGGCTCCACCCCGTACAGCTCCTCGAACCGCTCGGCGACAGCCTCGCTCATCCCCTGACCCTGACCTTTCTGCGTGCTACTTGTCGCGCCGCTGCGCGAACTCCCAGGCGTCCGCGACGATCCCCGCGAGGTCGGCGCGCGACGGGTTCCAGCCCAGCTTCTCGCGGGCCGCGTCGGCGGAGGCCACCAGGACCGCCGGATCGCCGCCCCGGCGCGGGGCCACGACCTCGGGGATCGGATGCCCCGTCACCTCGCGGACCGTCTCGACGACCTCGCGCACCGAGAAGCCGTTGCCGTTGCCGAGGTTGCAGATCAGGTGCTCGCCCGGCGTGGCCGCCCGGACCGCGAGCAGGTGGGCCTCGGCCAGGTCCGCGACGTGGATGTAGTCGCGGACGCAGGTGCCGTCCGGCGTCGGGTAGTCGTCACCGAACACCGAGATGGCGTCCCGGCGGCCCTGCGCGACCTGGAGGACCAGCGGGATGAGGTGCGACTCGGGGTCGTGGCGCTCACCGAACTCGCCGTAGGCGCCGGCCACGTTGAAGTAGCGCAGCGACACCGCGCCCAGGCCGTGGGCCTTCGCCTCGCCGGTGATCATGTGGTCGACGGCGAGCTTGGAGGCGCCGTAGGGGTTGGTGGGCCGGGTCGGCGCGCTCTCCTTGATCGGGACCTGCTCGGGCTCGCCGTAGGTGGCCGCCGTGGAGGAGAAGACCAGCCTGCGCACGCCCGCCTCGCGCATGGCGGCGAGCAGCGCCATCGTGCCGCCGACGTTGTTGTCCCAGTACTTCTCGGGGTTGACCACCGACTCGCCGACCTGGGAGGAGGCGGCGAAGTGCAGCACGGCCTCGTAGGAGGAGTCCAGCCACTTCGCCGCGTCGCGGATGTCGCCCTCGACGAGGACCGCGCCCGTGGGGACGCCCTCGCGGAAGCCGGTGGAGAGGTTGTCGAGCACGGTGACCTCGTGCCCCGCCTCCAGCAGATGCTGGGCGACCACACTGCCGACGTAACCCGCCCCGCCTGTCACCAGGTACTTCATGAACTCGCTACCTCTCGCAGTCGCTCGGCCGCGCGCTCCGGCGGCACGTCGTTGATGAACACGCTCATGCCGGACTCGGAACCCGCGAGAAACTTCAGCTTGCCGGAGGTGCGGCGAATGGTGAAAAGCTCGAGGTGGAGCGCGAAGTCGTCCCGGACCACGCCGTCGAACTCCTCCAGCGCCCCGAACGGCGCCTGGTGCCAGGCGGCGATGTAGGGCGTGGGCGGTTCCCCTTCACCGAAGATCCGGTCGAAGCGCTTCAAGAGTTCCAGATAAACCTGGGGGAATTCTGAGCGCGCGTCCTCGTCGAGGGCGAGCAGATCCGGCACCCGGCGGCGCGGGTACAGGTGGACCTCGTACGGCCAGTGCGCGGCGTGGGGAACGAACGCGACCCAGTGTTCACTCGCGAGGACGACCCGCTCATCGGCGAGTTCACGCTCCAGGACGGCGTCGAAGAGGTTCCCGCCGCCGGTGGCCTCCTTGTGTTGCGCGAGTTGCCGCAGCATCAGCGCGGTGCGCGGGGTGGTGAAGGGGTAGGCGTAGATCTGCCCGTGCGGATGTCCGAGGGTCACACCGATCTCGGCGCCGCGGTTCTCGAAGCAGAACACCTGCTCCACGGAGGGCAGATGGGAGAGCTCGGAGGTGCGGTCGGTCCAGGCGTCCAGCACCAGCCGGGCCTGTTCCTCGGTCAGATCGGCGAAGGAGGCGTCGTGGTCGGAGGTGAAGCAGACCACCTCGCAGCGCCCGGAGCCACCGGCCAGCGAGGGGAAACGGTTCTCGAAGACCACGACGTCGTAGGAGGAGTCCGGGACCTCGCTCAGCCGCTCGCCCCGCGAGGGGCACAGCGGGCACTCGTCGGCCGGGGGGTGGTAGGTGCGCCCCTGCCGGTGCGAGGCGATGGCGACCGAGTCGCCGAGCAGTGGATCCCGACGGACCTCGGAGGTGGTGACGGTGGGCTCCAGCGGCCGCCGGTCGACCGCGTCCCGCACGCCGTCGTCGCGCAGGTCGAAGTAGATCAGCTCGCGACCGTCGGCGAGCCGGGTCGAGGTCTTCTTCACGCCAGGCTCCTTCACTCAAACATAACCAAACACAAGTAACCATAACTCGACAGAGCAAGTCAACACCGGAATCCAACAAAGCCCATCACCAGAAGGGTTCAATGACGGAATGCAAACCCCCACGAACGGCGCATTCCTGGCCGCCGAGCTACGGCTCCCCACCAACTGGCTCGACTACACGATCCTGGGCATCTACTTCGTCGTCGTCCTGGGCATCGGCTTCGCCGCGCGCCGCTCGGTGAAGACGAGCCTGGACTTCTTCCTCTCGGGGCGGTCGCTGCCGGCCTGGATCACCGGCCTCGCGTTCATCTCCGCCAACCTGGCCGCCACCGAGATCCTCGGCATGGCCGCCAACAGCGCGCAGTACGGCGTCTACACCGTGCACTGGTACTGGATCGGCGCCATCCCGGCGATGGTCTTCCTGGGCCTGGTGATGATGCCCTTCTACTACTCGTCGAAGGTGCGCTCGGTCCCCGAGATGCTGCTGCTGCGCTTCGACAAGGGGGCGCACCTGCTGAGTTCGGCGCTGTTCGCCTTCGCGGCCATCCTGATCTCCGGGGTGAACCTGTACGCCCTCGCGATCGTCGTCGAGGCGCTGCTGGGCTGGCCGCAGTGGGTGGCGATCGTGGTGGCGGGCGCCTTCGTGCTGGCGTACATCACCCTCGGCGGCCTGTCCTCCGCGATCTACAACGAGGTCCTGCAGTTCTTCGTGATCCTCGCCGCCCTCATCCCGATCGTGGTGCTCGGCCTGAAGAAGGTCGGCGGCTGGGACGGCCTCACAGACTCGCTCACGAAGACACAGGGTGCCGACTTCACCACCGCCTGGGGCGGTACGGGCATCGGCAGCGACAACCCGCTCGGCGCCAACTGGCTGACCATCGTGCTGGGCCTGGGCTTCGTGCTGTCCTTCGGGTACTGGACGACGAACTTCGCGGAGGTCCAGCGCGCCCTGTCGGCGAAGAACCTCAGCGCCGCCCAGCGCACCCCGCTGATCGCCGCGTACCCGAAGATCTTCATCGTCTTCCTGGTGATGATCCCGGGCCTGACGGCCGCGGCGCTGATTCCCGGCTTCGGCACCGAGGAGTCGGGCTACCAGTACAACGACGCCATCCCGTACCTGATGGAGCAACTGCTGCCCAACGGCGTCCTCGGCATCGCGGTCACCGGTCTGCTCGCGGCCTTCATGGCCGGCATGGCGGCCAACGTCTCGTCCTTCAACACCGTGTTCACCAACGACATCTGGGGGCGGTACGTCGTCAAGGGCCGCGAGGACGAGTACTACGTGCGGTTCGGCCGCCTGATCACCGTGATCGGCGTCTGCGCCTCGGTGGGCACGGCGTTCCTGGCGTCGAGCTTCTCGAACATCATGAGCTACCTCCAGACGCTGTTCTCCTTCTTCAACGTGCCGATGTTCGTCGTCTTCATCATCGGCATGTTCTGGAAGCGGGCCTCGGCGGTGTCCGGCTTCTGGGGCCTGCTCGCGGGCACGGTGGCGGCGATGCTCAACTACTTCTGGATCTACAAGCAGGGCATCATCGACATCCCCACCGACCAGGGCGCCAACTTCGTCTCCGCGATCGTGGGCTTCGTGGCCGGCGCGGTCGTCATGTTCGCCGTGTCGATGTTCACCGCGCCGAAGCCGGCCGCGGAGCTCCAGGGCCTGGTCTACGGCACCCGCTCCCCCGGCATGTCCGAGGCACCGGCCCCCGGCGACGAGGCCTGGTACCGCAAACCCGCCCTGCTGGGCTGGGGCGCGATCATCCTGGCCGCCGCCTGCTACATCCCGTTCTCGTTCTAGCCGCGGGAGGATGGAGAGACCATGTCTGAACACCACGGATACTCCGACGAGGACGTCCAGCGGGAAGTCAGCGAACTACAGGCCAAGTCCGCCACCGCGGCCCGCATCTTCGACCTGCGGCGCATCATCGGCGCGTTGTTCGTCGTCTACGGCGTGATCGTCGCGATCGCCGGCATCTCCCCCTCCGAGGAGGACCTGGACAAGGCGGAGGGCGTCTACATCAACCTGTGGACGGGCATCGGCATGCTGCTGCTCGGCATCTTCTTCCTGGTCTGGCTGAAGCTGCGGCCGACGCCGCCGCCCACCCCGCCGGCCACGCAGGCCCTGGCGGAGGAGAAGCGCGGGGAGTGAACCAGGCCCCCGCACTGTGACCTGACTCACAGCCGTTCATGCGGTGCGGGGGCACCTCGTCTCTCTTGTGAGCGCCGCACCCCGCGGCCCTCGAGGAAGGGAGACACCATGAAGATCTTCGTCGCCGGGGCGTCCGGCGCCATCGGCACCCACCTCGTCAGCCGGCTCCTCGCGCACGGCCACGAGGTCGTCGGCACGACCCGCTCGGCCGCCAGGGCCGACGCCCTGCGCGCCCTCGGCGCCGAGCCCGCCGTCGTCGACGCGCTCGACCCCGAGTCGGTGGCCGACGCGGTCGCCAAGGCCGAACCCGAGGTGGTCGTCCACCAGCTCACCGCGCTGAGCGGACCGCTGAAGTTCAAGAACGTCAAGGCCATGGCCGCCGCCACCAACCGGCTGCGCACCGAGGGCACCGACCACCTCCTCGCCGCGGCCCGCGCGGTCGGCGTCCGCCGGTTCGTGGCGCAGAGCAACGCGCTGTGGATGGCACGCGGGGGCCCGATGGTCGTCGACGAGAGCTGCGGGCTCGAACCGAACCCGCCGAAGGACGTGGTGGACGGGGTGGCCGCGCTGCGGCACGTCGAGGACTCGGTCACCGGCATCACCTGGGCCGACGGCATCGTCCTGCGCTACGGCTGCTTCTACGGGCCCGGCACCGGCATCAGCTCCGCGCCGGACGCGGTGATGAGCGAGCAGATCCGGGGACGGAGGTTCCCGGTCATCGGCAACGGCAACGGCGTCTGGTCGATGATCCACATCGTCGATGCCGCCTCGGCCACGGTCGCGGCGATCGAGCGGGGCAGGCCCGGGATCTACCACGTCGGCGACGACGACCCGGCCCCCGTGCACGAGTGGCTGCCGTACCTGGCCCGCGCACTCGGCGCGAAGCCGCCCCGTCATGTCCCGGGCTGGCTGGTCGGGGCGCTGGCCGGAAAGGCGGCGGTGAATATGATGACGCGGGCCCCGGGGATCTCCAGCGAGAAGGCCAAGCGCGAGCTGGACTGGACCCCTCGGTATCCGAGCTGGCGCACCGGTTTCACCGAGGGAATGGACTAGCCCGCGATGTCTGTGTCGGACCTGTACGGCGAGCTGCGCCCGCGCGCCTTCGCGATCGCCTACCGGATGCTCGGCAGCGTCAGCGAGGCCGAGGACGTGGTGCAGGAGGCGTTCCTGCGGATGCACCAGACGCTGCAGCGCCACGAGCCGATCGCCTCGCCCCGGGCGTACCTCGCCACCCTCACCACCCGGCTCGCCATCGACCAGCTCCGCTCGGCGCGGGTACGACGGGAGAGCTACGTCGGTGAGTGGCTGCCCGAGCCCCTGGTCACCGGTCCGACCCCGGCCGACAAGGCCGAGACCGCCGACTCCCTGTCGCTGGCCTTCCTGCTCCTGCTGGAGAGTCTGTCACCGCACCAGCGGGCCGCGTTCCTGCTGCGCGAGGTCTTCGACTACCCGTATCCGCAGGTCGCCGAGATCCTCGACACCGATGTGGACAGCGCCCGGCACCTGGTCTCCCGGGCCCGCGGCCGGCTCCACGACCGGCGCCCGCGCTATCACGCCTCCAAGCGCCGACGGGACGAACTCGCCCAGCGCTTCTTCGCCGCCGCCGAGCGGGGCGACCTCGCGGCCCTGGAGGCACTGCTGACCGAGGACGTCACGCTGCACGGCGACGGCGGCGGCCGGGTGCCGGCCTGGGGCCGTGTGATCAGCGGCGCGGCACAGGTGGCCCGCACCTTCGCGCACGGCATGTCCACCACCGCCCGGCTCGGCGTGCGGCTCCGACGCGCCGAGGTCAACGGCCAGCCTGGCGCCATGGCCTACGACGCCGAGGGCCGCCTGGTCGGCGTCATGGCCCTCGACATCGTCGACGGCCGCGTCCGGGCGATCCACTCCGTCGTCAACCCCGACAAGCTCGGCCACGTGGACGAGGTCAGCGACCTCGGCCTCCGGCTGGCCGAGCGGGGCCGGCGGGGCGACGCCGGGGAGGGCGCGTGATCGGCGAGGACTGGGACGCGGAGGAGCGGCCGCCGGGCAAGGGGTGCTCGTGGCTGCTCCTCACGATCGTGGTGTTCCTCTTCCTGCTCGTCGCGGCCGGGTTCACGGCCTTCGGCCTGCTCTTCTACGCGGGCATGGCCGTCCTGGGCTGACCCGGTTCAGGACTCCGGCCCGCGCGGCTCCTGCGGAACCGGTCCCGCCCGGTCCAGCAGGCCGGTGCGCGCCGCCAGGGCCGCCGCCTCCAGGCGGGAGCCGACGCCCAGCTTCATCAGCACCCGCTGCACATGGGTCCGGGCCGTGGAGGGGGCGATGCCCATGCCGGCCGCGATCAGCCGGGTGTCCTCCCCGTCGGCGACCCGGACCAGGACCTCCACCTCCCGGGGCGTCAGCATGTGCAGCAACCGCTGGCCCTCGTCGTCCGGCTGGGCCGCCGGGTTGAGCAGTTCGCTGAAGGCCCCCTGGAGCAGTTGCGGGGCCACCGCCGCCTCGCCCGCCCGCGCCTTCATGATCGCGCGCTCCACCCCCTCGATGCGCTCGTCGTGCCGGACATAGCCGGACGCCCCCGCCGCGAACGCCGCCGCGATCCCCCGCGGGCTCGGCACGGGACCGAGCACCAGCACCGCCACCTGCGGACGCTCCCGCTTGATCTTCACCACCGGGTCGAACATCCCCGGCTCGGCCGGTGTCGCCGTCCCCAGCAGACACACCTCCGGCGCCCTCGTGATCACCAGCTCGGCCGCCCCCGCGGCCGGTGCCGCCGCGGCCAGCACCCGGTGCCCCCTCAGCTTCAGCGCCGAGGCCAACGCCTCGGCGAGCAATCGGTGGTCGTCGACCACCATGAGCCGCACTCCCATCGAGCAACCCCCCAGTCCCCCCAATGGATCCCCACAACATCACCGAGGCGCACCCCGTGGATGCCCCCGGAAGCTACACGCTTGTTCGACGTTGCGCTCCCCCTACAGGAGAGAACTGCCCCGGATCACCGAAAATCCTCTCATTCGAGGGTGATGAGCGGTAAGTGCACGGCCCCGCCCCTGAACAGGGACGGGGCCGTGGCCACAGGCGTTCGAACGGCTACTTCGCGCCGAAGGCGATCACGAGGTACTCCTCCTCGCCGAGGCTGCCGATCTCGCTTGCGTAGACGTCGGACATGAACAGCCGGCCCTGGCCGTACAGGATCTCCGCGTACTCCGGCAGCATGCTCCGCTCCACGTCCATGACGGACTCCGTGGCGGGGTTCTCCATCAGCTTCGTCTCCTTGAAGGAGCTCCCGTCGATGGACACGACCTGGCCGCCCTTGTCGTAGGGTCCGCGCTTGTACGCGATCAGGTTCGGGCCGTCCATGCGCAGCGGCACGAGCTGGTAGTCGTCGCCCGCGTCGGCCCGCTGGCCGGTCTGCTTGCCGGTGGCCAGGTCGATGGCGATGATCTCGTTGGTGTCGCTGTACTCGCCGGTGCCCTCGTGCTTCTCGGTGGGCAGGTAGATCCGGTCGTTGCCCACCGCGATCAGCCGGCACTCCTCGACCTTGGTGATGCCGTCGCAGGTCGCGCCGTACTGCTCGCCCGGGGCGGAGATCCGGGTGCGCAGCTTGCCGGTCTTGTTGTCGATGGAGAAGAAGTCGGAGACCCCGCTGCCGTCCCCGGCGGAGTCACCGACGTCGGCGGCCACGACCAGCGGCTCGGTGGAGATCACGCTGGCGTACTCGATGCCGCTGCCCATCTTGTACTCCGAGATCACCTTCCCGGACTTCGGGTCGATGGTCTGGATGTGCAGCTGGCGCTCGCCGTACTGACCGCACTTGCGCACCGCGACCAGCTTGGGGCCGCCGCCGTAGCCGGCGTCGTAGCAGGTGTCGGTCGGCTTCGGCGCCCACAGCTGCTTGCCGGAGGCGATGTCGAACGCGGCGCCGCCGCTGGTGCTGCCGACGGCCACGGTGTTCGCGCTGACGGTGACGTTGTCGAAGCTGATCGGCTGGGTGCCGCTGTCGACGGTCTTGGTCCACAGCTTCTTGCCCGTCGCGAGGTCGATCCCCGCGACCTGGCTGCAGCCGTAGGAGGGGTTGGCCTTCGTGGGCATCTTCGGCTGGTACGTGACCGCCGTCCTGCCGTCGGCGGTGGCGTGGTTGCTGCCCTGGCAGACCGGGCCGGGGAGCTTGATCGTCCACAGCTCGGTGCCCTTGTCGACGTCGTAGCCGACGATCTCGGCGACGCCGGTCTTGGCGTACACCTTGTCCGTGAGCCAGGAGCCGACCGTGGGGACGGTCGTGCCGTCCTTGACCTTGGGCGCCGGGACCTGGAAGAGGACCTCGGAGTTGGGGTCGGCGGGCGCCTTCTCCACGGCCTTGCCGGAGGTGGTGCCGCCGGTGCCGCCGCCGGTGCCCCCGGTGTCGCCGCCCTTGTCGCCGCCGGTGCCGCCGCTGGAGTTCGCGGTGTCGTCCTTGCCGCCGTCGTCACTGGAACCGGCGTACCAGATGCCGCCGCCGACGATCAGGGCGATGGCCACGACGGCCGCCACGATGATCGCCAGCTGGGCGTTGATCTTCCGGCCTCCGCCGGGCTGACCCGCCTGCGGCTGACCGGGGTACTGGGGCTGCTGCGGGTAGCCGTAGCCGGGCTGCTGGCCGTACGGCAGCGTGGGCGGCTGACCCGGGTAGCCGTAGCCCTGCGGCGGCTGGGGCGGCTGCGGCGCCTGGGGGTAGCCGTAGCCCGCGGGCTGCTGCGGGGGCGTCTGCGGGTAGCCGTAGCCCTGTGGGGGCTGCGGGGGCTGCTGCGGTGCCTGGGGGGCGCCGAAACCTCCCTGCTGGGCGGGCGGCTGGGGCGCGCCGAAGCCGGGCTGCTGGGGCGGCTGCTGGGGCTGGTCCTGCGGCTGGCCCGGAGGCGGGCCGAAACCTCCCCCGGGCGGGGGCTGGTTGGGCGGAGGCGGAGGGGTGGTCATGGAGTGAATACCTCGGAGGGGGGACGGCTCGGGACGAACGGGACCGGGGAGTGGCTCACTTGGCCGGCTACTTGCCGAAGGCGAGCATCAGCTTCTCCTTCGTCTCGTCGCTGCCGGACAGCCGCGTGGTCGACAGGTAGAAGCGGCCGTCGACCCAGTCGTAGGCCCCGGAGTAGAAGCTGTCCTCGATGTCGGCGGTGCCCGCCGGGTTCTGAAGGAGCTTCACCGGCTTGTGGTCGCTGCCCGTGGTCGCGATCGACACGACCTGGCCGCCCGTCTCCCAGCCCGGCTTGACGTAGGCGATGAGCTTTCCGCCCTCGACCTTCAGCGGCATCATCGACTCCTCGAGCGGCGACTTCACCCGCCACTTCTCCTTGCCGTTCGCCAGGCTGATCGCGACGATCTCGTTGGCGCCGGTGGTGGCCTCGGTGGGCAGGTAGAGCGTCTTGCCGTCGGAGGCCACGCCGGTGCAGCCCCGGAGGTCACGCTGGAGGACGGCCCAACCGCACTCCGGGGAGAAGCTCTCGTCGACGTCGACCTGCGAGGCGATGGTGCCGCCGGAGCCCAGCGTGGAGATGTTCCACGCGTTCTTGTCCTCGTTGGTGCTGTAGACCACGACCGGGTTCAGGGAGTAGATCTTCCCGACCCGCCAGCCCTTGTCGGGCTTCCAGGTCCACTTGACCTTGCCGGTCTTCGGGTCGAGTTCCTGGACCTCGTCGTGCTCGTTGTTGCCGCCCGCGCCGCAGGACGACACGGCGACCAGCTTCTCGCCGCCCGCGAATCCGGCCGGGAAGCAGGAGTCGCCGTACTTCTTCTTGTCCCACTTCTTCTTGCCGGTGCCGACGTCGTACGCCGTCCCGGACTGCGAGCGGCCCACCATCAGCGTGTCGCCCGTGATGGACAGTTCGATCTGGAGCGTGGAGTCGAAGAGTTCGCCGTCGGCGACCTCGGCCGTCCAGCCCTTCTCGCCCGTGTTCAGGTCGAGTTCCTGGAGCTGGTTGCACTCGGCGCGGTCGCTGCTGCCGCTCATGTACGCGATGACGACCTTGTCGTCGGCCGTCTTCTGCGGGGTGACCGCGCAGATCTTCTGCGGGAGCGTGAGCGCGTCCCAGGCCGGGGTGCCGTCGCCGACGCTGTAGGCGAAGACCTGCTTGTACGCCGCCTTCACCGCCGTCTTGTCGGTGATCCACATGCCGGGTGCGTCGGCGCCGGAACCGGGCGCGTCGGGCGCCGACTTGTACCAGAGCACCTTCGCCTCGCCGGCCTTGCGGCCCTCGTTGAGGTTCTCCGGGTCCTCGCCGCCGTCGCCGCTGCCGTCGCCGGGGTTGACCGGGTCGTCGGAGGCCTTGGGGTCGTCGCTCTTCTGCGCGACCGGCTTCTTCTTCTTGCCGCCGTCGTCGTCACCGCCGGCCACCGCGAACACCGTGCCGCCTATGACGAGCAGCGCCGCCACCGCGGCACCGATGACCAGCGCGGGCTTGCCCTTGAAGGGGTTGCGCGAACCGGACGGCGGGGTGGGCGCGCCCGGGTACTGGGGCTGGCCGGGGTACTGCGGCTGCGTCGGGTATCCATAACCGGGCTGCTGGCCGTACGGGCCGGGCTGCGGGGTCTGGCCGTAGGGGCCGGGGGCGGCCGGTGCGCCGTAGGGGCCGGGCTGGGCACCGTACGGGCCGGGCTGGGCGTACGGGCCCGGCTGCTGCTGCGGGTAGCCGTACCCGGGCTGCGGGGCGCCGGCCGGCGGGGTCTGTGGGGGCTGTGGGGGTGCCTGAGGCGGCTGGGCCGGGGGCTGTTGCGGCGGCTGCGGTGCGCCGAAACCTCCCTGCGGCGGCGGGTCCTGCGGCGCGCCGAAGCCGCCGTTCGGCGGCTGGTTGGGCGGCTGGCTCATCAGCGGTTTCCCCCTTGTGACCGATGTGGCGCCGCGCTCGGTGGCGCTGCGTTTCCGCCACACCCGTTGTTCTCAGACGGTTCTCAGACGGCCCTTTCTATCACTCGGGGCCGACAACCCACCGGGCCGGTCAACCCCTGTTCCCAAGGGACGACCGGCCCGTGATACCGCTGTTACGCGCCTTCACGCGCCCTTCACCACCGCTTACGCGTCCTCCGCCAGTTCCAGCCAGCGCAGCTCCAGTTCCTCGCGCTGGCCCGCCAACTCGCGCAGCTCCGCGTCCAGTTCCGCGACCTTCGCGAAGTCTGTGGCGTTCTCGGCGATTTGGGCGTGCAGCTTGGTCTCCTTCTCGGAGACCTTGTCCAGCTGACGCTCGATCTTCTGCAGCTCCTTCTTGGCGGCGCGCTGGTCGGCGGCGCTCTTCTCGGTCCGCTCGGAGGTCTTGTCGACGGCCGGGGCCGCGGCGGCGGCCGCCGCCTCCTCCATGCGGTGGCGCCGCTCGATGTACTCGTCGATCCCGCGCGGGAGCATCCGCAGGGTGGCGTCGCCGAGCAGGGCGAAGACCCGGTCCGTCGTCCGCTCCACGAAGAACCGGTCGTGGGAGATCACGATCATCGAGCCGGGCCAGCCGTCGAGCAGGTCCTCCAGCTGGGTCAGGGTCTCGATGTCGAGGTCGTTGGTGGGCTCGTCGAGGAAGAGCACGTTCGGCTCGTCCATGAGCAGACGCAGCAGCTGGAGCCGGCGGCGCTCACCACCGGACAGGTCACCGACCGGCGTCCACTGCTTCTCCTTGTTGAAGCCGAACGTCTCGCACAGCTGTCCGGCCGTCATCTCGCGCCCCTTGCCGAGGTCGACGCGCTCCCGCACCCGCTGCACGGCCTCCAGGACCCGCAGGTTCGGGTCGAGTTCGCCGACCTCCTGGGAGAGATAGGCGAGCTTGACGGTCCTGCCCACACCGATCCGGCCCCCCACGGGCTGCGCCTCGCCCTCCGTACGCGCCGCCTCGGCCATCGCCCGCAGCAGGGAGGTCTTGCCCGCGCCGTTGACGCCGACGAGGCCGATGCGGTCGCCCGGGCCGAGCTGCCAGGTGACGTGCTTGAGCAGCACCTTGGGCCCCGCCTGGACGGTCACGTCCTCCAGGTCGAAGACCGTCTTGCCGAGCCGGGACGAGGCGAACTTCATCAGCTCGCTGCTGTCCCGGGGCGGCGGCACGTCCTTGATCAGCTCGTTGGCGGCCTCCACGCGGAAGCGCGGCTTCGACGTCCGCGCGGGGGCGCCGCGGCGCAGCCAGGCCAGCTCCTTGCGGACGAGGTTCTGCCGCTTGGTCTCCTCGGTGGCCGCGATCCGCTCCCGCTCCGCGCGGGCGAAGACGTAGTCGGAGTAACCGCCCTCGTATTCGTAGACGTCGCCCTTCTGCACGTCCCACATCCGCGTGCAGACCTGGTCCAGGAACCAGCGGTCGTGGGTCACGCAGACCAGCGCGGAGCGGCGCTCGCGCAGGTGCTGGGCGAGCCAGGAGATGCCCTCGACGTCGAGGTGGTTGGTCGGCTCGTCGAGGACGATCAGGTCCTGCTCCTCGATGAGCAGCTTGGCGAGCGCGATACGGCGGCGCTCACCGCCGGAGAGCGGGGCGATGACGGTGTCCAGGCCCTGCGGGAAGCCGGGCAGGTCGAGGCCGCCGAAGAGGCCGGTCAGCACATCCCTGATCTTGGCGTTGCCCGCCCACTCGTGGTCGGCCATGTCCCGGATGACCTCGTGCCGCACGGTCGCGGCCGGGTCCAGGGAGTCGTGCTGGGTGAGGACGCCGAGGCGCAGTCCGCCGGAGTGCGTGACCCGGCCGGTGTCGGCCTCCTCCTGCTTGGCGAGCATCCGGATCAGGGTCGTCTTGCCGTCGCCGTTGCGGCCGACCACCCCGATCCGATCCCCTTCGGAGACGCCGAGGGAGACACCGTCGAGCAGGGCACGGGTGCCGTACACCTTGCTGACGTTCTCGACATTGACCAGATTGACGGCCATTTCTCTCCTGCCCAGGGGGATCGATCGACCCTCCAGGGTAGTCGGCGGGCGCGGGCCGCGGACGCGGTGTCCGGCGACGCCCTCAGGCGGAGATCACGGTGGCGCCCGGCGCGGGCCCCGTGGCCACGCGTACGGCACGGCAGGTGCCGGACGAGCGCAGCGCCTCGGCCACCTTGGCCGCCGACTCCGGGTCCCGCGCCAGGAACGCCGTCGTCGGTCCGGAACCGGAGACCAGTCCGGCGAGCGCCCCGGCCGCCCGCCCGGCGGCGAGGGTGTCGGCCAGCTCGGGGAAGAGGGAGAGCGCGGCGGGCTGGAGGTCGTTGGAGACGGCCGCGGCGAGCGCGTCCGGGTCGCCCTCGGCCAGCGCCCCGAGGAGTTCCTCGGAGGCGACGGGTTCGGGGATGTCCAGCCCCTCGGCCAGCCGGTCGAACTCACGGAACACGGCGGGCGTCGACAGCCCGCGGGAGGCCATCGCGAACACCCAGTGGAAGGCCCCGCCGGTCTCCAGCGCGCGCAGCTTCTCGCCCCGCCCGGTGCCGAGCGCGGCCCCGCCCACCAGGCTGAACGGCACGTCGCTGCCCAGCTCGGCACAGATGTCGAGCAGTTCCTCTCGGGAGGCCCGTGTGCCCCACAGCGTGTCGCAGGCGAGCAGGGCGCCCGCGCCGTCCGCGCTGCCGCCCGCCATGCCGCCGGCGACGGGGATGTCCTTGCTGATGTGCAGATGCACGTCCGCGCTGATGCCGTACCGCGCGGCGAGCGCCTCGGCGGCGCGCACGGCGAGGTTCGTGCCGTCGAGGGGGACCTGGGCGGCGTCGGGCCCCTCGCAGGTGACCCGCGGGCCGCCCGCCGACGTGGTCGCGGTGACCTCGTCGTACAGGCCGACCGCGAGGAAGACGTTGGCCAGGTCGTGGAAGCCGTCGGGGCGGGCCGCGCCCACCCCGAGCTGGACGTTCACCTTGGCGGGGACGCGTACGGTGACGCTCACTGACCGGTCTCCTTGTGCTCCGCGATCCGCGCGAACTCCTCGACCGTCAGGGACTCCCCGCGTGCCTGCGGCGAGACGCCCGCCGCGACGAGCGCCGCCTCGGCGGCCGGGGCGGAACCGGCCCACCCGGCGAGCGCGGCCCTGAGCGTCTTGCGCCGCTGCGCGAACGCGGCGTCGACGACGGCGAACACCTCCTGCTTGGAGGCGGTGGTGTTGATCGGCTCGGTCCGGCGGACCAGGGACACCAGACCGCTGTCGACGTTCGGCGCCGGCCAGAAGACATTGCGGCCGATGGCGCCGGCCCGCTTGACCTCGGCGTACCAGTTCGCCTTCACGGACGGCACGCCGTACACCTTCGAGCCGGGCGCAGCGGCGAGCCGGTCGGCGACCTCGGCCTGCACCATCACGAGCGTGCGCTCGATGCTGGGGAAGGTGGCGAGCATGTGCAGCAGCACCGGTACGGCGACGTTGTACGGCAGGTTCGCCACCAGGGCGGTCGGGGCGGGGCCCGGCAGCTCGGTCACGTGCATGGCGTCGGAGTGGACCAGCGCGAACCGCTCGGCGCGCTCCGGCATCCGGGCCGCGACGGTGGCGGGCAGGGCGCCCGCCAGGACGTCATCGATCTCGACGGCGGTGACCCGGTCGGCCACCTCCAGCAGCGCGAGGGTGAGCGAGCCGAGCCCAGGTCCGACCTCCACGACGACGTCCTCGGGCCGCACGTCAGCGGTACGGACGATGCGCCGCACGGTGTTCGCGTCGATCACGAAGTTCTGGCCGCGCTGCTTGGTGGGCCGTACACCGAGCACCTCCGCGAGCTCACGGACGTCGGCGGGGCCCAGAAGGGCGTCGGGGGCGGGGCTGGTGCTCACGGGACAAGGGTACGGGCCGCGGGCGGGCGCCCCTCACCCGTCCAGCCGCGTCCCGCAGTGCGGCCAGGGGCTCGCTCCCCGCTGCACGTACAGCTTCTTCGCGCGGAGGGTCTGCTCCGCGGGCGGGGCGTCCTGGGGGCGACCGCTTCCGCCGAGGCTCCGCCAGGTCTGCGTGTCGAACTGGTAGAGGCCGCCGTACGTCCCCGAGGGGTCCACCGCGCCGGGGCGGCCGCCCGACTCGCATGCCGCGAGCCCCTGCCAGTCCAGATGGTCGGCGCCCTGCACGGAGGTCGGCATGGGCTTCGTGCCCACCTTCACCACCTGGGCGCGCGGCTCGCGCACGACCTCCGTCCGGATCCGCCGCGGCTTCTGCCGGACGCCGTTGACCGTGACCAGGGAGTAGGTGATCCGGCGCAGCCCGGACTGTCCGGCGCGCTCGACGACCTCCGTGCCCCGGAACAGCGAGGGATCCTCGGTGCGCGAGACGTCGAAGGGGATCTCCTCCTCGCGGACCTCCTCGGTGCCGGTGATCCGCAGCACGGTGACCGTCTGTCCGTCCCGCGGGAAGCTGTCGGCCGGGACGGAGGTGGTGTCCTGCCCGCGCAGGGTGATCCCGGCCTCCTCGACCACCTCTCCCACGGTCGCCGCGTTCGTGCGCACGGTGCGGGCCCTGCCGTCCGCCATGACCGTCACCGAGCGCTCGGTCCGCACGTCCAGCGCGATACCGGCGCGCCCGATCCGCAGGGAGCGCGCGGCGGACAGGTACGCCCCCTCCGCGCGCACCCCCCACTGCGCGAGCGCCTCCTCCACCGTGCGCCCCGTCGTCCACACCTCGTGGCGCTGACCGTCGAGGGTGAGCCGGACCGGGCGCCCGTACCGCACCTCGATCTCGTCGCCGCTGGTGAGCTCCGTACCGGGGGCGGGCGTGACCACGTCGTGCGCCCCCACCTCCACGCCTTCCTGCGCGAGCAGCTCGGTCACGTCGTCGGCGAAGGTGTGCAGGGTGCGCGGCCGGCCGTCGACACTGAGCTCGATCGCCTTGTCCTTGGCGACGAAGGCGGAGGTGCCGCCCGCGAGGAACGCGACGACCAGCGCCTGCGGCAGCAGCCGGCGCACGGGGCGGTCCACGCCCCCGGCGTACCGCGGCTTCCTGCGGCGCGCGCCCCGCCGGCCGCCGGCTGCGCGCGCACCGGACGCGAGCGCCCCCTCGGCCTGCGCCGCCTCCTCGTACGCCGGCCGGTACGTGTCCACGTACGCCGACTCCAGGGCGGCGGCTCCGGCGACCACCCCGTACCCCCACGTCTCCGCGCTGTGCAGATCACCGGGGGGCGCGTCGAGGCCGCCGTACGCCACCGGCGCCTCGTACGTCTCGTACTGCGAGTTGCTGCTCAACGTCGGCACGCTCCAGAGGGCCAGAGGGGTCCCGATCGGGCCCCCAGAACCTAGCGGAGCGAGTGTCACTCTCCAAAGCGACGCGACTACATGATGTGACCGAGCAAGGGCCGGGCCCCCGGTGCGGAACCGGCCCTCAGTAGCCGAAGGCGCGTGCCGTGTTCGCGCCGAGCGCCGTCGCCAGCACGTCCTCGTCGATGCCGCGCACCGCGGCCATCGCGCGCACCGTGACCGGAATGAGATAGGGGGCGTTGGGCCGTCCGCGGTAGGGCGCCGGGGTCAGGAAGGGCGCGTCGGTCTCCACCAGGAGCAGTTCCAGCGGAGCCACGGCCACCGCGTCCCGCAGGTTCTGGGCGTTCTTGAAGGTGACGTTGCCGGCGAAGGACATGAAGTATCCGGCGCGGGCGCAGATCTCCGCCATCTCGCCGTCGCCGGAGTAGCAGTGGAAGACGGTCCGCTCGGGGGCGCCCTGCTCCTTCAGCACCCGCAGCACGTCCGCGTGGGCGTCGCGGTCGTGGATGACCAGCGCCTTGCCGTGCCGTTTGGCGATCTCGATGTGGGCGCGGAAGGAGCGCTCCTGCGCCTCCTTGCCCTCGTCGCCGGTCCGGAAGTAGTCCAGGCCCGTCTCGCCGACGGCCTTCACGTGCGCCAGCGCGGCCAGCCGGTCGATCTCGGCGAGCGCCGCGTCGAGCCCGGCGTCCCCGCCCGGCTCGCGCGCCCCCTGCCGGGACCAGCCGTCGGGGTCGCCGTGGACGATGCGCGGAGCCTCGTTGGGATGCAGGGCGACGGCCGCGTGGACGCTGTCGTGCGCCGCCGCCGTGTCCGCCGCCCACTGCGAGCCGCGGACGTCGCAACCGACCTGCACGACGGTCGTCACGCCGACCGACGCCGCCTTCGCCAGCGCCTCCTCCACCGTCCCGGACTGCATGTCGAGGTGGGTGTGGGAGTCGGCGACCGGTACCCGGAGGGGCTCCGGGAGCGGCGGCGCCGCGTTCTTGTCGCGGTCGCTGGAGCTGGAGGAAGGCATGCCCCGATCCTACGAAAGGGGCACGCCCCGCATTCAGCTCGCCCTGTGCTGGAAGGGGTGCAGGAGATGGGACAGCTGCCAGTGGTGCCGCTCCTCGTGCGGCCCGTGCGCCCGCTCCGCGTCCCGCGCCGACGAGACCTGACCCGCGCGCAGGAGCCGTACGACATGCCCGTCGCAGTTCTGGCACGTCGGCCGGCTCAGCGGCGAGGGGACGACCTTGCCGTCCGCCACGTACCGGACGAACTCCTGCCCGTCGGCGTCCGTGTGGTGCTCGATCTCGTACGACTGTTCCCAGCCGTGCCCGCAGCGCATGCAGGCGAAGGAATACGACTCGTGGACGACGGGGGTCGCCGCGGCGCCGAGACGGGTATGCCCTGCGATCTCACTCATACCGGCTCCCTGGGGGTCCGCTGGTGGGGCGCCTCACGCCCCTCACGCTCAGTGGACTCCCCCCGCCGGGTCGAAAGCACGTGAACTGTGCAGTGTTGGCACCGCCTTGGACGTTCCTTGCCGAAACGCCCGGACCGCTTTACCCCGGCATGGCGAGCGGCTCCGAGAAGGTCAGCGGCTCTTCGCCGCCACCACCGCGTCGAACACCACCCGCTTCGGCAGCCCCGCCTCCACCGCGACCGCCGCGATGGCCTCCTTGCGCCGCTCCCCCGCCTCCTCGCGCGCCCGCACCCGGGCGACCAGCTCCTCGGGCCCGATCTCCTCGGGCCCCTTCTCCGGCGCGCCCTCGACGACGACGGTGATCTCCCCGCGCACGCCCTCGGCCGCCCACTGCGCGAGCTCGCCCAGCGGGCCGCGCTTGACCTCCTCGTACGTCTTGGTCAGCTCCCGGCACACCGCGGCCCGCCGCTCGGGCCCGAACGCCTCGGCCATCGCGGCGAGGGTGTCGTCGAGCCGGTGCGGGGCCTCGAAGTAGACGAGCGTGCGCCGCTCCTCGGCGACCTCCCGCAGCCGCGAGAGCCGCTCACCGGCCTTGCGCGGCAGGAACCCCTCGAAGCAGAACCGGTCCACGGGCAGCCCGGACAGCGCGAGCGCCGTCAGGACGGCGGAGGGGCCGGGTACGGCGGTGACCTTGATGTCCTTCTCGACGGCCGCCGCGACCAGCCGGTACCCGGGATCGGACACCGACGGCATGCCCGCGTCCGTGACGAGCAGCACGCGCGCGCCGCCGAGCAGTTCGTCGACGAGTTCGGGCGTACGGGCGGACTCGTTGCCCTCGAAGTACGACACCACCCGGCCCTTGGGGGTGACGCCCAGCGCCTGGGTCAGCCGGCGCAGCCGCCGGGTGTCCTCGGCGGCGATGACGTCCGCGCCGGCCAGCTCCTCGGCCAGCCTCGGCGGGGCGTCCGCGATGTCGCCGATCGGGGTGCCTGCCAAAACAAGGGTTCCTGTCACGTTTCCATCCTCGCAGGCGCCATGCGCGGGACTCCCACAGAAGGGTTCCCTACGATGGCGCGGTGACCAGTACAGCCTCGTCCATGGACTCCACGGACACCCGGCAGGGCAAGGCGCCGCACGACCAGCGGCCCTCGTGGCAGCAGCGGCTGCGCCGCTTCGGATACACGGCGGGGCCCAGAACCGACGTCCGCGACCGCCTGGTGCCGCCGTACGTACGGCCCGGCACGCGCGTGTGGACGCTGATCGGCCTGCCGCCGACGCTCACCGAGCGGCTGGTGCGCTGGTCGGGCTGGGGCGGTCCGCTCCTGGTCACGCTGTTCGCGGGCGTGCTGCGGTTCTGGAACCTGGGCAGCCCGAAGGCGGTGATATTCGATGAGACGTACTACGCCAAGGACGCGTGGGCGCTTGTCCACCGCGGCTTCGAGGTCAACTGGGACAAGAACGCCAACGACCTGGTGCTGTCCCTGGGCGACAAGGTCGACATCCCCTCGGACGCGGCGTACGTCGTGCATCCGCCGGTCGGCAAGTACGTCATCGGGCTCGGCGAGCTGATCTTCGGCTTCGATCCGTTCGGCTGGCGGTTCATGACCGCCCTGCTCGGCACGCTGTCGGTGCTGATGCTGTGCCGGATCGGCCGCCGGATCTTCCGCTCGACCTTCCTCGGCTGTCTCGCGGGCGCGCTGATGGCGGTGGACGGGCTGCACTTCGTGATGAGCCGGACCGCTCTGCTCGACGGCGTGCTGATGTTCTTCGTGCTGGCCGCGTTCTGCTGTCTCGTCGTCGACCGCGACAAGGCGCGCGAGCGGCTGGCGGCGGCGCTGCCCGCGGACGCGGACGGCCGGGTCCGCCCCGACGCGCACATCGCCGAGACCCTCTCCCTGGGGTGGCGTCCGTGGCGCTGGGCGGCGGGCCTGATGCTGGGCCTGGCCATCGGTACCAAGTGGAACGGCCTGTACTTCCTGGCCGCGTTCGGCCTGCTCACGGTCCTGTGGGACGTCGGCTCGCGCCGGGTGGCGGGCGCCCGCCACCCCCATCTCGCGGTGCTCAAGCGCGACCTGGGCCTGGCCTTCGTCGCCACCGTGCCGGTGGCGATCGTCACGTACATCGCGTCCTGGACGGGCTGGATCCTCTCCGCCACGGACGGCTCCGGCGGCTACTACCGCAACTGGGCCGCCACCGACGGCAAACACAGCGACTGGTCGTGGCTGTTCCCGGACTGGTGGCGCAGCCTGTGGCACTACGAGCACCAGGTGTACGACTTCCATGTCGGCCTGAGCTCCCCGCACACCTACGAGTCCAACCCCTGGAGCTGGATCGTCACCGGCCGCCCGGTGTCGTACTTCTACGAGTCCCCCGCGCCCGGCAAGGACGGCTGCCCGGCCGACGCGGGCGAGAAGTGCGCGCGCGAGGTGCTCGCGATCGGCACGCCCCTGCTGTGGTGGGTGGCCTGCTTCGCCCTGCTGTACGTGCTGTGGCGCTGGTTCTTCCGGCGCGACTGGCGCGCGGGCGCCATCGCCTGTGCCGTCGTGGCCGGTTATCTGCCCTGGTTCTTCTTCCAGGAGCGGACGATCTTCTTCTTCTACGCCGTCGTGTTCCTGCCCTTCCTGTGCCTGGCCGTCGCGATGCTGCTCGGCGCGATCGTCGGACCACCGGGATCGAGCGAGACCCGCCGGGTCGCGGGGGCGACCGGAGCGGGCGTCCTGGTGCTGCTGATCGCCTGGAACTTCATCTACTTCTGGCCGCTGTACACCGGCACCTCGATCCCGATGGACGACTGGCGTTCACGGATGTGGCTGGATACCTGGGTCTAACGATCGGGAAACTCCCGGCTCCCTTGTCACACCCTCCCCCTACAGTGCGAAGGACCAACGGGGAAACGGGGAGGGGACAGCCCAATGGGCAAGGGGGTGAAGGCCGCCGTCATCGGCGGAGTGTTCGCGGTGATGGTGGGCGGTGCCGGGTACGGCGCCTACAACATCGTGTCCGCGGTCAGCGGTGACGGAGGCGGACCGGCGGCCGTGCAGACCGGGCCGCCGAGCGGGGACGAGGTCGAGGAGACCTCGGGGAAGTTCTTCGCGGCCTGGGAGAAGGGCCAGGCGGCCGAGGCGGCCTCGTACACGGACTTCGCGCAGTCCGCCGAGCCGCTGCTGACCGCGTACGGCGAGAGCGCGCACATCACCGACGTGCGGATCACGCCGGGGAAGGCGAACGGCGGGGTCGTGCCCTTCTCGGTCGCGGCGAAGGTGTCGTACGAGGGGAAGACGAAACCGCTGCGGTACGACAGCGAGCTGAAGGTGGTGCGCGGGAAGAGTTCCGGGCGGGCGCTGGTCGACTGGGACCCGGCCGTGGTCCATCCGGAGCTGAAGAAGGACGACACCCTGGTCACCGGCGCGTCGGCGAGCCCGCCCATCGAGGCCGTGGACCGCGACGGGCAGGTGCTGACGAAGGCGAAGTACCCCTCGCTCGGGCCGGTCCTGGACACCCTGCGCGAGCGGTACGGCGACAAGGCCGGCGGCTCGCCCGGCGTCGAGCTGGTGATCCGGCACGCGGCCGAGGGCGTCGCCGACACCCCGCTGCTCACGCTCGCCGAGGGCAGGCCGGGCAAGCTGCGCACCACGCTCAGCGCGGGTGTGCAGGCGGCGGCCGAGAAGGCGGTCGAGCAGTACGCCGAGTCCTCCGTCGTCGCCGTCAAGCCGAGCACGGGCGAGGTGCTGGCGGTGGCCAACCACCGCGAGGACGCCTTCAACGCCGCCTTCGAGGGGCGCGTCGCGCCCGGCTCCACGATGAAGATCGTCACCGCGGCCATGCTCATCGACAACGGTGTCGCCTCGATGAACAGCCCCGCGCCCTGCCCGGACACGGCGACCTGGCAGAGCCAGACCTTCAAGAACCTGCCGGGCCTGGCGGCCAACGAGAGCGCCACCCTGGCCGACACCTTCATGCGGTCCTGCAACACCGGCTTCATCAAGCTCGTCGACGAGGAGCCGCTGACCGACGCCTCGCTCATGGCGGAGTCGCAGGAGCGGTTCGGGCTCGGCAAGGACAACTGGAAGACCGGCGTCAGCTCCTTCGACGGCAGCGTGCCCGCCTCCGCGGGCCCGGACCGGGCGGCCAACGCCATCGGCCAGGGCCAGGTCCAGATGAGCCCGCTGAACATGGCGTCCGTCACGGCCACCGCGATCACGGGCACCTTCCGGCAGCCGTATCTCGTCTCCCCCGACCTGGACGGCCGCGAACTGGCCACCGCCCAGGGCCTGTCGGCGAACACCGCGTCCCAGCTCAAGCAGATGATGCGGCTCACCGCGACCCAGGGCACGGCCCAACAGGTGATGTCCGGGCTCGGCGGCGACATAGGCGCCAAGACCGGCTCCGCCGAGGTCGACGGCGAGGCCGCCAACAGCTGGTTCACCGGCTTCCGCAACGACGTCGCCGCCTCGGCGATGAGCGTCTCGGGCGGCCGGGGCGGCGAGGCGGCGGGCCCGATCGTGCGGGCCGTGCTGGCGGCGGGCGGCTGACGCGACCCGCGCGGGACATACGGCCCGCGCGCGCCGGGGGTGGCTGAGATCACGCGCTCAGGACGGGACTCTAGGGTGGTGCCGTCGTTGGATGGTCGAGGGCAACGGGGACCCTGGGGAATTCGCGGAGGAGCGAAGGCTGTGGGCAAGAGAAGGCGCGTCGCCGAGCGACGGAGGACGAGTCCCGCCGTACTGGCCGGCGGGGCGGTCGCCGTGGTCGTCGTCGCGGGCGCCGGGATCGCCGGCTGGGCGCTGTACGGCGGCGCCGGGGACCGTACGCAGAACGCGGCCGCCAACGAGAAGGCGGACCCGGTCAGGACCGGCCCGCTCTCCGCGAAGGAGGTCGCCACCGCGTCCCGGGCCTTCCTCACCGCCTGGCAGCGGGGCGACACCGCCGGGGCCGCCGCGGCCACGGACGACGCGGCGGCCGCGAAGAAGCTGCTCACCGGCTACACCAAGGACGCCCGTGTCACGGGCGTCACGCTGACCGCCGGCACCCCGGCCGGCGCCAAGGTCCCCTTCGCCGTCAAGGGCACGGTGACGTACGAGAAGCTGAGCGAGCCGCTGGCCTACGACAGCGCGCTGACCGTCGTCCGGCGCGAGGGCGACGGCGAGCCGGTCGTCCAGTGGCACCCCTCCGTCCTCCACCCCGATCTCAAGGACGGCGACAGGCTGGTCACCGGGGAGTCCGGGACCCCGCCGGTGAGGGCGCTCGACCGGGACGGCGGGGTGCTGACGGCCGCGAAGTACCCCTCGCTGGGCACGGTCCTGGACGGGCTGCGCGAGAAGTACGGCAAGACGGCGGGCGGCAAGGCGGGCATCGAGCTGCGGGTACTGCGCGGCAAGGGCTCCAAGTCGGCGGACAAGACGCTGCTGGAGCTCAGCGAGGGCACGCCGGGCACGGTGAAGACGACGCTGAACCCGACCCTCCAGGCCGCGGCCGAGGAGCAGGTCGCCAAGAAGGCCCGCTCCTCCGTGGTGGTGCTGCGTCCCTCGACCGGCGAGATCCTGGCCGTGGCCAACGCCTCCAAGGGCTTCAACACCGCCTTCCAGGGCTCCCTGGCGCCCGGCTCCACGATGAAGGTCGTCACCTCCTCGCTGCTGATCGAGAAGGGGCTCGCGTCGGCGAACGAGGCGCACCCGTGCCCGAAGTACTTCACCTACGGCGGCTGGAAGTTCCAGAACGACGACAAGTTCCTGATCAAGGGCGGCACCTTCAAGGCGAGCTTCGCCCGTTCCTGCAACACCGCCTTCATCAGCCAGGCGCCCGAGCTCGACGACGACAGCCTGACCGAGCAGGCCCAGCAGGTCTTCGGACTCGGCCTGAACAACTGGTCCGTGGGCGTCTCCACCTTCGACGGCGCGGTCCCGGTGCAGTCGAAGGCGCAGATGGCGGCCGAGCTGATCGGGCAGGGCGGGGTGCGCATGAACCCGCTGAACATGGCGTCGGTCTCGGCGACCGTGAAGTCGGGCGTCTTCCACCAGCCCTACCTGGTCTCCCCCGACGTGGACGGCCGCGAGCTGGCGACCGCCGCGCGCACGATGTCCGCCGGCACGCTGTCCCAGCTGCGCGAGCTGATGGCCTACACGGCGGCCTACGGTACGGCGGCCGAGGCGATGTCCGGGGTCGGCGGGGACGTCGGGGCGAAGACCGGCTCGGCGGAGGTCGACGGGCAGAAGAAGCCGAACGGCTGGTTCACCGCTTACCGGGGCGACCTCGCCGCGGCCGGTGTCGTCCAGGCGAGCGGTCACGGCGGCGAGACGGCGGGGCCGATCGTGGCGGCGCTGCTGAAGCTGGGGGGCTGAGGCCGGGGCCTGGTCCCGGGCGGGCTCGGTGCCGGGCGGGTTCAGCCGCGTACGGGTTCGGCCGCGGCTATGTAGGTACGGCGCAGGAAGCGCAGCAGTGCCTTGCTGTCGAACTGCACGACCGAGACGCCCTGCGCGGAGTGGAACTCCACCACCGCCTGCACCCGGCCGCACGGCCAGACCCGTATCTCACCGCTGCCCGCCGGGGCGCGCAGGCCCTGTTCCAGCAGAGACCGGTCGCATGTCCATTCGTGCGCCCCGGGCAGCCCGAACCGCACCGCGCGGGGATCCAGATCGGGGTCGTAGCGAAGGACCACGGGGACGGCGTCGCGGTCCTCCTGCACGCGGACGTCGGTGTCCGTGACGATGTGGGCTCGCGCGTACTGCTCGACTACGGACATCGGAAGGCCCCTTACGCTCAGCGACCTGTATGGAAGCCGTAAATCCGCTTCCTCTCCAATGTCGCATATTTCGCGCCGGGCGCTTCCTGGACCGGAGACCTTGCGCCGGTTCTTTTCGGTCACACGCTCTTGCAAACCGTTCGCAACAAGCCACTATCATCGAACGGTGCATGTGCCTGACGGATTCATAGACGCCCCCACCTCGGTCGCGACCGGAGCGGTCGCCGCGGCCGCGGTCGCCGTGAGCCTGCGCGGCGCGCGCCGCGAGCTCGACGAACGCACCGCGCCGCTGGCCGGCCTGGTGGCCGCGTTCATCTTCGCGGTGCAGATGCTGAACTTCCCCGTCGCGGCGGGGACCAGCGGCCACCTGCTCGGCGGCGCCCTCGCCGCGATCCTTGTCGGCCCCTACACCGGCGTGCTGTGCGTGTCGGTGGTCCTGCTGATGCAGGGCATCCTCTTCGCGGACGGCGGTCTGACCGCGCTCGGCGTGAACATCACCAACATGGCGGTCGTGACGACGGTCGTGGCCTACGGCCTCTTCCGCGGCCTGGTGAAGATCCTGCCGCGCACCCGCCGCTCGGTGACCGTCGCGTCCTTCGTCGCCGCGCTGGTCTCGGTGCCGTCGGCGGCGCTCGCCTTCACGCTGATGTACGCGATCGGCGGCACCACCGATGTCTCGATCGGCAAGGTCGCGGGCGCGATGGTCGGCGTCCACGTCCTGATCGGCATCGGCGAGGCGGCGATCACGGCGCTGACGGTGGGCGCGGTGATCGCGGTGCGCCCGGATCTCGTGTACGGCGCGCGCGACCTGCGACAGCGTCTGCGGCTGCGGGTCAACGGCGAGCTGGTCGACGCGCCGGCGAGCGACGAGGAACGCGCGGGTGCGCGCACGGCGCCCGTCGCGGCGCGCGCCTCCCGTCGCGCGCTGTGGATCACCGGTCTGGTCACCTCGCTCGTCCTCGCCGGCTTCGTCAGCTTCTACGCCTCCGCCGACCCGGACGGCCTGGAGAAGGTCGCCGCCGACAACGGCATCGACCGGAAGACCGAGGAGCACGCCTCCGCCGATTCTCCGCTGGCGGACTACGGCGTGCGGGACGTGGACGACGCCCGCCTGTCCGGGGGGCTGGCGGGCGTCATCGGCGTCGGGGTCACGGTCGTCGCGGGGAGCGCGGTGTTCTGGGCCGTGCGCCGGCGGCGTACGGCGGAGGACGCCTCGTCGGGCGCGTCCGGCTCGTCCGCCTCGCCCGCGGGCTCGGGCGTCTGACGTGGGCGCCGGGCACGCGCACCGGCTGTACCGGCACGGGCACTCGCCCGTGCACGGTCTGCCGCCGCACACCAAGCTCGCCGCCACGTTCGCGTTCGTGGTGGTCGTGGTGTCGACCCCGCGCGAGGCGATGTGGGCGTTCGGGCTGTACGCCGTCCTGCTCGCGGTCGTCGCCTCCGTCGCGCGCGTGCCCGCCGGTTTCCTGCTCAAGCGGCTGCTGATCGAGGTGCCGTTCGTCGCGTTCGCGGTGCTGATGCCGTTCGTGGCGGAGGGCGAACGGGTCGACGTCCTCGGTGTGTCCCTGAGCGTCAGCGGCCTGTGGGGCGCGTGGAACGTGCTCGCCAAGGGCACCCTCGGCGTCGCCGCCTCCGTGCTGCTCGCCTCCACGACCGAACTGCGTGAACTCCTGCTGGGCCTCCAGCGCCTGAAGCTCCCGCCGCTGCTGGTGCAGATCGCGTCCTTCATGATCCGCTACGGCGATGTCATCACCGACGAGATGCGGCGCATGCGGATCGCGCGTGAGTCGCGCGGGTTCGAGGCGCGCGGCGTACGGCACTGGGGGGTGCTCGCGAAGTCGGCGGGCGCGCTGTTCATCCGCTCCTACGAGCGCGGCGAGCGCGTCCACCTGGCGATGGTCAGCCGCGGGTACGCCGGTGCCATGCCGGTCATCGACGAGGTGACCGCGTCCCGGGCGCAGTGGACCTACGCGCTCGCCCTCCCCTTCGCCGCCCTCGTCGTATGTCTGCTGGGATGGACGCTGTGACTGCTTCCCTGGAGGTCTCCGGCCTCGCCTTCGCCTACCCCGACGGCCACCAGGCCCTGTTCGGCGTGGACTTCTCCATCGGGCGCGGCGAACGGGTCGCGCTGCTCGGCCCGAACGGCGCCGGCAAGACGACGCTCGTGCTGCACCTCAACGGCATCCTCACCGGCGGCACCGGCACGGTGAAGGTCGCGGGGCTGCCCGTGGAGCGCGCGCACATGGCGGAGATCCGGCGCAAGGTCGGCATCGTCTTCCAGGACCCGGACGACCAGCTCTTCATGCCGACGGTCCGCGAGGACGTGGCGTTCGGTCCGGCGGCGGCCGGGCTGAAGGGGGCCGAGCTGGAGGAGCGGGTGGACCGGGCGCTGGCCCAGGTCGGCATGGCGGAGTTCAAGGAACGACCGCCGCACCATCTGTCGTTCGGGCAGCGCCGCCGGGTGGCGGTGGCGACCGTGCTGGCCATGGAGCCGGAGATCCTGGTCCTGGACGAGCCGTCCTCCAACCTGGACCCCGCGTCACGGCGGGAACTGGCCGACATCCTGCGCTCCTTGGACGTGACGGTCCTGATGGTCACGCACGATCTGCCGTACGCCCTGGAGCTGTGCTCGCGGTCGCTGGTCCTCAGCGAGGGCGTGATCGCCGCGGACGGCAGGACGGGCGAACTGCTCGCGGACGAGGAGCTGATGCGCGCGCACCGGCTCGAGCTGCCCTTCGGCTTCGACCCGCGTTCGGTGCCGGCGGCGCCGGGCCGTCCGTGACAATGGGCGCGTGAGAGACGACGAGAACGGTCGCGCCGCCGGGTCGCTGGTGCTCGACGAGCAGCTGTGCTTCGCGCTGTACGCCGCCCAGCGCGCGGTGACGGCCGCGTACCGTCCGCTGCTCGACGAGCTCGGTCTCACGTATCCCCAGTATCTGGTCCTGCTGGTGCTGTGGGAGCGGGGCGAGACGACGGTGAAGGAGCTGGCGGGGGCGCTGCGGCTGGACTACGGCACGGTGTCGCCGTTGCTCAAGCGGCTGGAAGGCGCGGGGCTCGTGCGCCGGGAGCGCGCGACGGGCGACGAGCGTTCGGTGCTCGTGGCGTGCACGGGGCGCGCGGAGGAACTCAGGGAGCGCGCGGCGCGCGTACCCGGTGCCCTGCTCGCGGCGACCGAGCTCGACGGGCCCGAGGTGGCGCGGTTGCGCGAGGAGCTGTGGCGGCTCACGGAGAAGGCGCAGGCGGCAGCGGACCGCGCACGCTGATCTTCACGCGCCCCCCTCCCGCGCGCCGGGCGTTACCCGCGGTTGCCACCCCCTGCCCGCACCCCCACCCATACCGGCCAGTACCTTGTGCACGATGTACTCGTGCACAAGCAAATCCGGGGGAGGCCGACCATGAGCGAGGACACCGCTGTCGACACCCGTCCCACAAAGATCATGTACGTCGCGGAGGCCACCGCGCACGGCGGCCGGGACGGCTATGTGACCAGCCAGGACGGGCAGATCGAGCTGAAGGTGGCGATGCCGCCGGAACTCGGCGGCGACGGCAACGGCACCAACCCCGAACAGCTCTTCGCGGCCGGGTACAGCTCCTGCTTCCACAACGCCCTGATCCTCGTCGGCAACCGCGAGGGCTACGACCTGACCGGCTCCACGGTCGCCGCGAAGGTCGGCATCGGCCCCAACAAGCACCGCGGCTACGGCCTCGCGGTGGCGCTGAGCGTGTCCCTCCCGGTCCTCGACGCGGACCTCGCGGCGAAGCTGGTGGACGCGGCGCACGACGTCTGCCCCTACTCGAACGCCACCCGCGGGAACATCGACGTGACCATCGTGCTTGGGTGAAGGAGAGGCACCAGCACCGAGCAGGGCGTAGAGGAGTACGGGCGTGGACGTGAACGGCACAGTGGCCGAGGGCTTCGAGCCGGTCAGGGAGGCGTTCCGACGCAACTTCGAGACGCTCGGGGACCGGGGCGCCTCGGTCGCCGTCTACCGCGACGGCCACCGGGTCGTGGAGCTGTGGGGCGGCACCCGGGACGTCGACGGAACGGCGCCGTGGGAGCGCGGCACCGCGCAGATCGTGCGCTCGGCGACCAAGGGCGTCGCCGCCGCCGTCCTCCTGCTGCTGCATCAGCGCGGGGAATTGGACCTGGACGCGCCGGTCGGCCGGTGGTGGCCGGAGTTCAAGGCCGCCGGCAAGGAGCACACACTCGTCCGGCACGTCCTCGCGCACCGGGCCGGGGTGCCGGTGTTGGACCGGCCGCTCACGCCGGAACAGGCGGCCGATCCCGTGCTCGGCGCCGAGGCGGTCGCCGCGCAGGCGCCGGCGTGGGAGCCGGGCACCGCGCACGGCTATCACGCGCAGACCTACAGCTGGCTGACCGCGGAACTGGTGCGCCGGGTGACCGGGCGGTCGATCGGTGAGTGGACGGCCGAGGAGATCGCCGGGCCCGTGGGCGCCGACTTCTGGCTGGGCCTGCCGAACGCCGTGGCACCGCGGGTGGGCCGGGTGGGCAAGGTCGAGGGCCCCGAGGCCGCCGGAGGCCTGCGCACCCGTCCCAAGCGGGCCGTCTCCGACGCCTACGCCGACCCGGACTCCCTGACCCGCCGCGCCTTCGCCGCGATCACCCCGCTGCCCGACGAGAACGCCCCGGCCTACCGCGCCGCGGTCCTGCCCGCCTCCAACGGCATCGCCACCGCGGACGGCCTGGCCCGCGTCTACGCCTCGCTGATCGGCGAAGTCGACGGCGGACGGCGACTGTTCACCCCCGAGACGGCCCGACTGGCCCGGGGCGAGCAGTCCGCGGGGCCGGACCGGGTCCTGGTCGTGGGCACGCGCTTCGGGCTCGGCTACATGCTCCACGGGAGCGCGTCCCCGCTGCTCTCCCCCACCTCCTTCGGCCACCCCGGCCGCGGCGGCGCCCTCGGCTTCGCCGACCCCGACTCGGGCATCGCCTTCGGCTACGTCACCAACGGCTTCCGCAAGAGCGTGACGGCGGACCCGCGCGCTCAGGCGCTGGTACGGGCGGTAGGACAGGCGCTCACGCGGGGCGCGTAAAGACTTCCACGCGCCCCGCGTTTTCGTGCGCGCCCTGCTTCGGCGTGCGCTCCTTATACGTGGATCGGGTGCGACGTGCGTCCCGAGGCCTGGTCGATCTCGCCGTGCGCCTTGGTCAGCATCTGCATGGCGAGTTCGTTCAGGGCCCGCGCCGCCGCTATCTCCTCCCCGACCCGTGGCTGATTCGCGTCGGTGTGGTGGCGGCTCGCGTGGCCCTGGGCCCGCACCTCGGTGCCGTCGGGCAGCCGTACCATCGCCGCTGCCCGCGTGTGCGTCTCGTCCTCCTGGAACTCGAGTTCGACGTGCCATCCCACTGTGGTGTGCATCATGACGATCACCTCCGGAACACCTCCTTCCAGGGTGCTCCTCCAGCCATGTTCCGCACCACCGCTATGACACGGAATGCGCCGTCGGCTCCGGCGCGTTGAGTGGATCATGACGTCTGACGAGCGCACCATCACCAACCCCGCAACGCTCCACGACCCGACCCCCTTCGGCTACAGCCACGTCGTCTCAGCCCCCGGCGAGACCGTCCACATCGCCGGCCAGTACGCCTCCGACGCGTCCGGCTCTCCCGTGCCCGGCGACTTCGCCACCCAGGTCGAGCTGGCCTTCGACCGGCTCGGCTCGGCGCTCGCGGCCGTCGGCCTCGGATTCGAGCACGTGGTGCGCCTCGGCACGTTCGTCGTCGACCACGAGCCGGGCAGGCTGGAGGCGCTCGGCAAGGCCCTGCGGGCCCGGTTCGGCGACCGCCTCCCGGCCCAGACCCTGAGCGGGGTCGCCGCCCTCGCCCTCCCGGGGATGCTCTTCGAGGTGGACGCCGTCGCCGTACGCCCACGCGAGGACGACTGAGCCGACCGCCGGTGCCGCGGCCGGGACCGGCCCCAACCCGGCCGCAGCACCGGTTCCGGCCGGGTAGCTTGATCGACATGGATCAGGGGCGGGTGGTTGAAGCGTTTCGTCTGGAGGCTGGGCAGCTCGCACGGGCGATGACGGGAGTGTCGGCGGCCGAGTGGCAGTTGCCGACGCGGTGCGCACCGTGGACGGTGAGTGAGTTGCTGGCGCATGTCCGGGTGGTGATCGCCTGGCTGCCGGACATGCTGGCCGCGCCGGCACCGGCCCGTGCCGAGATCTCGGCAGTGGAGTACTACCGGCCCGACGCCCGTTTCGCTCCGGACACCAACGCGGCTCGGATCGCCCTGGCCCGGGACCATGCGTCCGCGCAGCTCAGCGGTGCCGCCCTCGCCGAGGACTTCGACGCCACCTGGCGGCAGGTCGAGCGACTGTGCCGGGCAGAGCCGCAGGGGCGGGTGGTTCGTACCCGGCACGGTGATCCGATGCTCCTGTCGGAGTTCCTGCTGACGCGGGTGGTCGAGGTCGCCGTGCACGGCCTGGACCTGGCCGACGCCCTGGGGCGACGCGAACCGTGGCTGACTTCCCAGGCCGCGGATCTGGTGCAGGATCTTCTGCTCGGCGGCCCGGACGGGGCGCCGGCGCTGGAGAGGCTCGGCTGGAGTCAGCTTCGCTTCCTGCGCAAGGCGACGGGGCGCGAACCGATCACCCAGCGGGAGACGGTGGAGGTCAGCCGCCTGGGCATTCAGTGGCTCACCCTGGGTTGACCACCTGTCCGCGGGACCGCCGTGGCGATCAGTGGCGTCACGCCGTGTGCTCGCGCACGTCCACCACGGTGGCGCCGGCATGGGCGATCAGGGTCTTGGGTTCCATCGGGAAGACGGTGTACGGCGTCCCCGCCGCGGCCCACACCACGTCGTGGTCGAGCAGCGACCGGTCGGCCAGCACCCGCGTCCTCGTGCGGTGCCCGAAGGGCGGTACGCCGCCGATGGCGTACCCGGTGGTCTCCCGTACGACGTCCGCCTTGGGCCGGGTCACCTTCCGCGCGCCGAGGTGCGCGCGGACGAGTTCCACGTCGACGCGGGAGGCCCCGTCCATCAGGACCAGCACCGGCTCGCCGTCCGCGGCGAAGATCAGTGACTTGCAGATCTGGCTCAGCTCGCAGCCGATCGCCGCGGCGGCCTCGGCGGCGGTGCGGGTCGCCTCCGGGAAGTGGCGGATCTCGGGCGTCAGCTCGTCCAGGCCCAGCTCGGTGAGGGCCGCGGCGAAACGGGGGTGGGCTGCGGACTCGGTAGAGGTCATGCACCGCACGCTAGCGGCGGGCGTGCCGCCCACGCGAACGGCTTTCGGGAAGGAAAACAGCCGGTGAGGGCGCCACCGTCCCCACGTTGGCCCTCACCGGCTGGTCCCGTCGGAAGCGGTACGTCAGGCGCGTACCAGTTCCTTGTCCTCGTCGTCCTTCGCCGCCCGCGCCTCGGCCGCGGCGCGCAGGCCCTCGCCCTCGACGTCGACGTTGGGCAGCGCGCGGTCCAGCCACCTCGGCAGCCACCAGGCCTTCTTGCCGAGCAGCGCCAGCACCGCCGGAACGATGGCCATGCGGACCACGAAGGCGTCGAAGAAGACGGCGACCGCGAGGCCGAAGCCGATCATCTTGACCATCGACTCGGAGGAGCCGATGAAGCCGGCGAAGACCGCCATCATGATCACGGCGGCCGCGGTGACCACCCGTGCGCCGTGCTTGAAGCCGGTGACCACGGCCTGGCCGGGCTTCTCGCCGTGGACGTACGCCTCGCGCATCCGGGTCACGAGGAAGACCTCGTAGTCCATCGCGAGACCGAAGACCACGCCCACCATGAAGATCGGCATCATCGACATGATCGGGCCGGTCTCCTCCACGCCCATCAGGCCGGACAGCCAGCCCCACTGGAAGACCGCGACCACGGCGCCGAGCGCGGCGAGCACGCTGAGCAGGAAGCCGAGGGCCGCCTTCAGCGGGACCAGGATCGAGCGGAACACCGCGATCAGCAGCAGGAAGGCGAGGCCCACCACGAGCGCCAGATACGGGATCAGCGCGTCGTTCATCTTCTGCGAGAAGTCGATGTTCATCGCCGTGGTGCCGCTGACCAGCACCTCGGTGTCCGTGCCGGCCCTGATGTCCGCGCCCGTGTCACGGATGGCGTGGACCAGGTCCTCGGTCTGCGTCGAGGAGGGCTTGGAGTCGGGGATCACGGTGATGGTGAAGGTGTCCCCGGCCTTGTTGAAGGTCGCGGGCGTGACCGTCACGACGCCCTTCAGGCCCTCGATCTCGTCGGCCACCTCGGTCGCGGCGCCCTTGGGGTCGTCGCTGCCCTGGGCGTCGCCGACCACCATCAGGGGACCGTTGAAGCCGGGTCCGAAGCCCTCGGAGAGCAGGTCGTAGGCGCGGCGCTGGGTGGTGGAGGTGGGCTGGGAGCCGTCGTCGGGCAGGCCCAGTTCCAGCGAGGTGACCGGGACTGCGGCGGCGCCGAGGCCGATGACGCCGAGGAGCAGCACCGCCACGGGGCGGCGGACCACGAAGCTGGCCCAGCGGGTGCCCATGTTGGGCTTCGCCGGCCCGTCCGTCGTCTTCCGGCGGCCGAACAGCTTGCTCTTGGCGCCCGCCGGCTGGACCTTGCGGCCCGCGTACCCGAGCAGCGCCGGGATCATGGTCAGGGCGATCAGGACGGCGATGACGACCGTGCCGGCCGCCGCGACGCCCATCTTCGTCAGCATCGGGATGTTGACGACGGACAGGCCCACCAGCGCGATGACGACGGTGAGGCCGGCGAAGACCACCGCGGAGCCCGCCGTGCCGACGGCCCGGCCGACGGCCTCCTCGCGGTCCCGGCCCTCGGCCAGTTCGGCGCGGTAGCGGGAGACGATGAAGAGGGCGTAGTCGATGCCGACCGCGAGGCCGATCATCATCGCGAGCGTGGAGGTGGTGGAGCCCAGGTCCAGCGCGTTGGCGAGGGCGGTGATCGTCGAGACGCCGATCCCCACCCCGATGATGGCCGTCAGCAGCGGCAGTCCGGCCGCGACCAGCGAGCCCAGGGTGATGACGAGGACGACGGCGGCGACCGCGATGCCGATGATCTCGGTGGACCCGGTCTCGGGCGCGGCCTGGAGCGCGTCACCGCCGATCTCGACGGTCAGGCCGCTCTCGCGGGCCTCGTCGGCGGTGTGCTCCAGGGCCTCCTTGGAGGATTCCTCGAGCTCCATGCCGGAGACCTCGTAGCGGACCTGGGCGTAGCCGACGGTGCCGTCCTTCGAGACGGAGTTCGTCGTGAAGGGGTCGGTCACGGAGACGACCTCCGAGCCCGTGCCCAGCTCCTTGACGGCCTGCTCGACGGCGGCCTTGTGGTCGGCGGCGCCGAGCTTCTGCCCGTCGGGCGCCTGGAAGACGACCCGGGCGGTCGCGCCGTCGGCACTCGAACCGGGGAATCGTTCCTCCAGCAGGTCGAAGGCCTTCTGGGCCTCGGTGCCGGGGATGGAGAAGGAACTGTTGCCCGCGGCGGGCGCGGAGGCGGCGCCGACGCCGGCGAGCGTCAGCAGGGCCACCCAGATCAGGGCGACGAAGTGGCGTCGCCGGAAGGCCAGACGGCCCAGGCGATAGAGAAACGTGGCCACGGAGGCGTACTCCCGGTCATGTCGGTGGGGTGTTCAGGGCAGGGGCGATCAGCCCGGCGACGTGAGCGGTGACGTCAGGTGGGGGCTTGCTGGGGAGGTTGTTTCAGACGGCGGGCACGCCGAGGGCGGGGAGGACCACGGCGTCCATGTACGAACGGAGGAAGGCCTGGGTGGGCGGCCGGTCCTCGATGAGACCGCGGGTGACGAACGCCCCGATCATCATGTGCACCACGTAGTCGAGGGCGGGGCAGTCCTCGCGGATCTCACCCCGGTCGATCGCGCGCTGCAGCACACGACGCAGCTCCGACATCTCCGGCTCGATGAGTTGTTCCCGGAACTCCCGCAGGAGGTCGGGGTTGTTGTGCACCGCCATGGCCAGACCCCGCATGAGCGCGGCGTTCTGTTCCATCTGGCAGTCGTCCGAGTGCTCCAGGTGGGCGTGCAGGTCGCCCCGGAGGGTTCCGGTGTCGGCGTCGGTGAAGGAGCCGCCGGGCTTGGTCGCCCGGATCGCCTTGACGACGAGCTGCGGCTTGCCGCCCCACTGGCGGTAGAGCGTGGCCTTGCTGGACTTGGTGCGCGCGGCGACCGCGTCCATGGTGAGGGCGTCGTAACCGACTTCGCGCAGCAGGTCGAGGACGGCCCCGTAGAGCTCGGCCTCACGCTCGGGGGTGATACGACTGCGACGCGCCGTCGCGACCTCAGTCATGACTCCCACCTTCTCCCGCTACTTGCGAACGACACGGTTTCGTACATGACGAATGTAGCGCAGTGGCTGAGCGAAACGAAACCGTTTCGTACGTGTCATGGGTCACGCGGGTGCGCTTACTGGCGGTTTCATACGAGTTGCCCCGACCCATCCGCGGGAAAAGCATGGGGAGGTGAGCTATCTGCGCCTGCCCCACATCAACGGTGACCTGCTCTGCTTCGTGGCCGAGGACGACCTCTGGCTGGCCCCTGTGGACGGACCCGGCAGAGCCTGGCGGCTCACCGTGGACCGTACGAAGGTGGGGCACCCCCGTTTCTCGCCCGACGGCACCCGCGTCGCCTACACGAGCTGGCGCAGCCTCGTCCCCGAGATCCACCTGGTCCCGACGGACGGCGGCCCGGAACGGCAGTTGAGCCACTGGGGCAGCCCGGACACCCAGGTGACCGGGTGGACCCCGCCCGAAAAGGACGGGACGAGCGACATCCTCGCGGTCGCCTCGCACGGCGAGCCCTTCTCCTACTTCACCTGGGCCTACAAGGTCACCCCCGACGGCTCCCCCGGCCGCAAACTGCCCTGGGGCCCGGTCTCCGACCTCCAGGTCGCCGACCTGGACGGCGAGCGCAAGACCCTGCTCCTCACCGGCACCCCGCCGCACGAGCCGGCCGCCTGGAAGCGCTACCGGGGCGGCGCCATGGGCCGCCTCTGGCTGCACGGCGAACGGCTGCTGGCCGACCTCGAGGGCCATCTCGCCTGCCCCATGTTCGTCGGCGGCCGGATCGCCTTCCTCTCCGACCACGAGGGCGTCGGCAACCTCTACTCCTGCGCCCACGACGGCTCCGACCTGCGCCGGCACACCGACCACGACGCCTTCTACGCCCGGCACGCGGCCAGCGACGGCACCCGGGTGGTCTACCAGTGCGCGGGTGAACTGTGGCTGGTGGACGACCTCCTGAGCGAGCCTCGGAAGCTGGACGTCCGGATCGGCGGCCCGCGCCCGGGGCGCCGCCGGTACATGGTTCCCGCCGCCCACCACGTCGACGGCGTCTCCGTGGACGAGACGGGCCGCGCGAGCGCCGTCGTCGTCCGAGGCAGCCTGTACTGGCTCACCCACCGCGACGGCCCGGCCCGGACCATCACCGACACCCCGGGCGTACGGGTCCGGCTCCCGGAGATGCTCGGCTCGGGCGGCCAGGTCGCCTATGTCACCGACGCCGAGGGCGAGGACGCGATCGAGATCGCCTACCTGCCCCGGGCGACCGGCGACCGCGCGCCGCGCCGGATGGCCTCGGGCGAGGTCGGGCGGGTGCTGGAGATGGTCTCCGATCCCGACGGCGAGCGCCTGGCCGTGGCCGCGCACGACGGACGGCTGCTGCTGCTCGACGCCACCGAGGAATCCAACGGCGAGGTGACCGAACTGATCCGGTCGGTCAACGGCCCGGTCCGCGACCTCGCGTTCTCCCCGGACGGGACCTGGCTGACCTGGTCGCACCCGGGCATCGGCCGCTCCCTGCGGCAGATCAAGCTGGCCCGGATCAAGGACCGGCTGATCGTCGACGTCACCAACGGCCGCTTCGAGGACGAGAACCCGGTCTTCACCAGCGACGGCCGCTATCTGGCCTTCCTGTCCTGGCGCGGCTTCGATCCGGTCTACGACGTCCACACCGGCGACCTGTCCTTCCCCCTCGGCTGCCGGCCCTACCTGGTGCCGCTGTCGTCGGCCACGCCGAGCCCGTTCGCGCTCACCCCCGAGGGCCGTCCGGCCGCGGGGGGCCTGGACCCGGTGGAGGACGAGGGCGGTGAGGGCGGCGCGGTCACCGTGGAGATCGAGGGCCTGGAGAGCCGGGTGACGCCGTTCCCGGTCGCCGCCTCCAAGTACTCGGCGCTGTACCCGGTGGCGGGCGGCGGCCTGGTCTGGCTGCGCTGGCCGATCTCGGGGGCGCTCGGCGAGACCTTCGTCAACCCCGACGACACGACCGGCCGCCCGACCCTGGAGCACTTCAACATCACCAAGGCGAAGAAGTCCGAACTCGTCGACCACCTCGACTGGTTCGCGGTCAGCGGCGACGGCAGCAGGCTGGTCGTGGTCGACGAGGGCGACCTGCGGGCCGTGCCCGCCACGGAGACCGGCGACAGCGACTCCACGGTGTGGATCGACGCCCGGCGCATCCTGCACGAGGTCGACCCGCCCGCCGAGTGGCGCCAGTCCTACGAGGAGGCGGGCCGGCTGATCCGCGCCTACTTCTGGGACCCCGGGATGTGCGGGATCGACTGGGACGCGGTGCTGGCGCAGTACCGGCCGCTGGTCGAACGCGTCGCCTCCCCCGACGAGTTCGCGGATCTGCTCCGGGAGGTCCTCGGCGAGCTGGGCACCTCCCACGCCTACGTCACCCCCGCCCGCCGCAACGAGGGCCCGCCGCACTACCAGCGCCGGCAGGGCCTGCTCGGCGCCAACCTCGTGCTGCGCGAGTCCGGTTGGACGGTACGGCGGATCCTGCCCGGCGACTCCTCCGACTCCAAGGCCCGCTCGCCCCTGGCGGGGACGGGCATCCGTGAGGGCGCGGTGCTGACGCATGTGGACGGCCGGGAGGTGGATCCGGTGACGGGTCCGTATCCACTGCTGGCCGGGGCGGGCGGCACGACGGTGGAGCTGACCTTCACCCCGGCCGAGGGCGAGGGACGCGCCCGCCGGGTCGCGGTGGTCCCGCTGGTCGACGAACGCCCCCTGCGCTACCAGGACTGGGTGGCCAAACGCCGCTCGGTCGTCCGGGAGTTGAGCGGCGGGCGGTGCGGCTATCTGCACATCCCCGACATGGGCGGCTCGGGCTGGGCGCAGTTCAACCGGGATCTGCGGATGGAGGTGTCCCGGCCCGCGCTGATCGTGGACGTACGGGGCAACGCGGGCGGTCACATCAGCGAGCTGGTCGTGGAGAAGCTGACCCGCACGATCCTCGGCTGGGACCTCACCCGCGACGCCCAGCCGGTGTCGTACGCCTCCAACGCCCCGCGCGGTCCGGTGGTGGCGCTGGCGGACGAGGCGACCTCGTCGGACGGCGACATGATCACGGCGGCCTTCAAGCTGCTGAAGCTGGGCCCGGTGGTGGGGCAGCGCACCTGGGGCGGCGTCGTGGGGATGACCGGCCGCCACCGGCTCGGCGACGGCACGGTGATCACGGTGCCCATGAACGCGGCCTGGTTCGACGCGTACGGCTGGTCCGTCGAGAACAAGGGCGTCACGCCTGACCTGGACGTCCTGCGCACCCCCCTGGACTGGGCGGAGGGCCGCTACGCCCAGCTCGACGACGCGGTGCGCCTGGCCCTGGACCTGCTGGAGACGAACCCCCCGGCGACCCCACCGGACTACGCGCACGTGCCGGACAGGTCCCGCCCGAAACTGCCGCCGCGGGCCTGAGCGCTTTCGCGGACACGGAGAAAGGGTGCCCCTTCACGGGGGCACCCTTTCCGCTCAGTGCGCAGCGTCAGATGTCGTAGTCCTGATCGAAGCGCTCCTGCTCCTCGCGCTGGGAGCGCTCCGGCTCCTCGTCGCGGTCACGGGGCTGCCGGCCGCGCTGCGAGGCCTTGTCGCGGGCCTCGTGCATCTTGTCCTTGGCCTGCTGCTGCCACTGCTCGGACTTGTCCTGGAACTGGTCCTTCATACCCATGTGGGTTCACTCCCGTGGGGGTGAGGGGAAGAGCCCCGGTCCGGGGCCTCGACCAGATTCACACGACCCGTGACGCTGCGCATGTCGATCAGTTACGGCGCGTAGTCCGCTCCTGCTCATCGGCCTCGCCGCCCGCTCCCACCAGCCCGATCCGCATGCCGTCGAGACGGTCCGCGAACCGTCGCATCTCGCGCTGTCCCACGGTCCCGATGAGCGCCGGCAGATACCCCCGCACGCCCTGCATCCCGCGCAGCCACCACTGCCCGTACACATGGCTCGACCGCCGTTCGATGCCGGCGACGATCCGGTCGACCGCGGGCCCCAGCGGGTACGTCTTGTTCGACGGCCACGGCAGCCGCTGCCGCAACTCCCGCATGACATCGTCCTGATCGGCCCCGCGCACCATGTCGGTGTCGGTCCACGACAGATACCCCACGCCCACCCGGACGCCCTTGTAGCCGACCTCGGCGCGCAGGCTGTGCGCGTACGCCTCCACGCCCGACTTGGAGGCGCAGTACGCCGTCATCATCGGCGCCGGGGTGATCGCGGCGAGGGAGGCGATCTGGAGCAGGTAACCGCGGCTCTCCATCAGCACCGGCAGGAAGGCCCGCGCGGTGACCGCGGAGCCGATGAGGTTGACCTCGACGACCCGCCGCCAGGCGTCCGGATCGGAGTCCACGAAGGGCCCTCCGGAGGCGACACCGGCGTTCGCCACCACGATGTCGACCTTCCCGAACCGCTCCTTGACCTCCCGCGCGACCTGGGCCATCGCCTCGTGGTCGGTGACGTCGGCGTACCAGTGGCCGCTCTCGCTGTGCAGCCGTTCGGAGACCTGCTTGAGGGCGTCCGCCTCCAGGCCGACCAGCGCCACCTTCGCCCCGCGCGCGGAGAGCTTCCGGGCGAGCAGCTCGCCCACGCCCCGCGCCGCTCCGGTGACGACGGCGACCTGTCCCTCCAGGCTCACCCTGCTCATGCGCCCTCCTTGATCTGTGCGTGCCCGCCACGTACGTGGGCGGTGACGAGTTCCCGGATCCGGCCGCTGACCAGCTCGGGCGCCTCGACCGGCGTCATGTGCCCGAGCCCGGGCAGTTCGGTGACGCCGAGGCAGTTCGGCAGGGCGGCGGCCAGCGAGCGGGCGTGCACCGGCGGGGTGAGCCGGTCGGCCGTGCCCACGACGACCGCGGTCGGGACGGTCAGCTCCCGCAGCCCGTGGTCGAGGTCGAGCAGGTCCAGCACCTGCGACCAGGAGTGCCGCACCCGGCGCGGGCAGGCGTGCACGATCCGCGCGCACGCCTCGACCATGTGCGGCGCCGAACCCGGGCCCATGGTCGCGTACTTGAGGATCCGCCGCGCGAGGGGCGTGACCGGTCCGAGTGGCGCCCGCGACCCGAGGATCCGCTTCGTCAGCCACGTCCGCGCCCGCCCCGGCCGCATCGGTACGACGGTGGACTCGGCGACCAGCCGCGACGCCCCGGTGCTGCACAGCAGCACGGCGGCCGCGTGCTCCCGGAACGCCGGCCGCGCGGCGGCGGCCATCACCGTCATCCCGCCCATGGAGTGCCCGACGACCACCGCCTTCTCCCCCGGCGCGAGCGTCGCCCTCAGTACGGCTTCCAGGTCGTCGGCGAGTGCGTCGGTACCGCAGGCCCGGCTCGCCGGACTGCGTCCGTGGCCGCGCTGGTCGTAGGCGATGACCCGGTGGTCGGCGGCGAGGTCCCGTATCTGCGCCGCCCAGAACGCCGTGGAGCAGGTCCAGCCGTGCGCGAGCACGACGGGGGGCGCGTCCTCGGGGCCGTGCACCTCCACGTGCAGGTGCGCGCCGTCCGCGGAGAGCGCGGTGAGTTCACGGGCGGGGGCGGGCGGGGCGTAGGGCCCGGAGCTCACGTGCGTCAGCCGGCTCACGCGTCCACCTCCGGGCGCGCGTCGGCGGAAGTGCGCCCCTGCTCAGGGGGCGCGCTGACCTGTGTGCCTTCACTTCCCCCGGCGCCGCTCTCCGCGCTCGCGCCGCCCTCCGCGCCCACGGCGCGCACCACCGTGTACTCCCCGAGATCCACCCGCCGGGTCGCGCGCCGGAACTCGCTCGTCGTGCCCGGCCAGATCGTGGTGTTGCGGCCGCTCGCGTCGAGGTACCAGCTCGTGCAGCCGCCCGTGTTCCACACCGTGCGCTTCATGCGCTCCTGCACCCGGCGCGTCCAGGCGTTCACGGCGCTCGGGCGGGCGTCCAGGGCGACGCGTCCGCCGAGGACGTCCAGCTGCCGCACGAAGTCGGCCAGGTAGTTCAGCTGGCTCTCGATCATCAGGATCATGGAGGAGTTCCCGAGCCCGGTGTTGGGCCCGATGATCGTCATCCAGTTCGGGAAACCGGCGGCGGACGCGCCCCGCAGCGCCTCCATCCCGCCCTTCCACGCCTCGGCGAGCGTCCGCCCGTCCGCGCCGACGACCCGGTCCGCGATCGGCATGTCGGTGACGTGGAAGCCGGTGCCGAAGACGATCGCGTCGACCTCTGCCTCGGTGCCGTCGGCGGCGATCACCGTCGAGCCGCGGATCTCGGTGAGCCCGCTCGCGACGACGTCGACGTTGGGCCGGGCGATCGCCGGGTAGTACTCGCTGCTCAGCAGGATCCGCTTGCAGCCGATCCGGTAGTCCGGGGTGAGCTTGGCCCGCAGGGCCGGGTCCTTGATGGCCCGGGCCATGTTCCGCTTGGCCAGCCGCTCGACCAGCCCCAGTTCGTTCGGGTGCTTGGTGAAGGCCTGGACCTGCAGTTCCCGGATGCCCCACAGCAGCCCGCGCCGGGCCTGGGTGGTGAACGGGAGCCGCCGGTGCAGCCAGCGCTCCGCGCCACTGATCGCGCGGTCCATGCGCGGCATCACCCACGGCGGGGTGCGCTGGAAGAGCGTGAGCCGGGAGACCTCCGGCTGGATCGCCGGCACGATCTGGATGGCGGAGGCGCCGGTGCCGACCATGGCGACGCGCTTGCCGCGCAGGTCGAAGTCATGGTCCCAGCGGGCGGAGTGGAACACCTTCCCGGGGAAGGAGTCGAGACCGGGGATGTCCGGGACCTTCGGGTCGGACAGCGGGCCGGTGGCGGAGACGACCAGGTCGGCCGAGAGATTCCCGCTGGTGGTCTCGATGTCCCAGCACAGCCGCTCGGCGTTCCACGTCATCCGCTTCACCTCCGAGTCGAAGCGGAGGTGCGGGCGCAGCCGGAAGACGTCCGTGACGTGCTCCAGGTAGGCGCGGATGTGCTCCTGCCCGGAGAAGGTGCGCGGCCAGTCCGGGTTGGGGGCGAAGGAGAACGAGTACAGGTGCGACGGGACGTCGCAGGCGCACCCGGGGTAGCTGTTGTCCCGCCAGGTGCCGCCGACGCTCGACGCCCGTTCCAGGACGACGAAGTCGGTGACGCCCTCGCGCCGCAACCGCACCGCGGCCCCGAGCCCCCCGAACCCGGATCCGATCACCGCCACCCGTACATGCTCGTGTTCGGTCATCCCGAAGCCCTCCACAGACGTACGACTCCGCACAGCGTGCGACTCTGCCAGTGAACACTGGCGCAATGGGAGCGTAGAGCAGCGCCGTACTCATGGGTAGGGGTCGGGACGAGGAAAGTTACCGCGGGTACGACATAGGCTGCGGGCGTGGCAGAAAAGCGTGAGTACCGCATGGAGGAGCTGGCCAGGGTGGCCGGCATCACGGTGCGCACCCTGCGCTTCTACCGCGAGCGCAAGCTGATCCCGCCACCCCGCCGCGAGGGCCGCATCGCCTGGTACGACGACCACCACCTGGCCCGGCTGCGCACCATCGCCGCCCTGCTGGAGCGCGGCCACACCCTCAGCGGCATCGCGGAACTGGCCGAGGCCCTCGACAACGGCCGGGACGTCGCCGACCTGCTCGGCGTCACCGCCCCCACGGAGGAGGAGCCGGTCCGGCTGACCCCCGAGGAACTGGCCGCCCGCTTCGAGGGCCAGGTCACCGCCGAGAACCTCGCGGCCGCCCTCGACCTCGGCTACCTCGGCACCGACGGCGACGAGATCGTCCACATCAGCCGCCGCCTGCTGGACGTGTCGGCGGCCCTGGTCCGCGAGGGGATCCCGCTGGCTGCCGTCCTGGCGGCGGGCAAACAGGTCCGCGAGCACGTGGACGACCTGGCGGAGATGTTCGCCGACCTGGTCCTGCGCCACGCCACCGAGGAGGACCTCCCCCGCCTGCGCCCGCTCGCCCGGAGCGTGGTGGAGGCGGAACTGTCACTGGCCCTGGACCGGCGGCTGCGCAAGCAGTCCTAGCGGGCCTTGGCGGGTCCTAGAGGTCGTAGACCACCGTGACCGGCGCGTGGTCCGACCAACGCTCGGCGTGCGTGGCCGCGCGTTCGACGTAGGCCTTGATCGCCTTGTCCGCGAGTCCCGGCGTCGAGATCTCGTAGTCGATGCGCCAACCCGAATCGTTGTCGAAGGCGCGACCCCGGTACGACCACCAGGTGTACGGGCCCGCGATGTCGGGGTGCAGGGCGCGGACGACGTCGACGTAGCCGCCGTCCGCCGGGTCGAGGACCCGGGTGAGCCAGGCGCGCTCCTCGGGCAGGAAGCCGGAACTCTTCTGGTTGGAGCGCCAGTTCTTCAGGTCCGCCTGCTGGTGGGCGATGTTCCAGTCGCCGCAGACGACGACCTCGCGGCCGTCGGCGGCGGCCTTCTGGCGCAGCTCCTTCAGGTAGGCGAGGAACTCGTCCATGAAGCGGACCTTCTCGTCCTGGCGTTCGGTGCCGACCTCGCCGGAGGGGAGGTAGAGGGAGGCGACCGTCACTCCGGGCAGATCGGCCTCGACGTAGCGACCGCTGGTGTCGAACTCGCTCGAGCCGAAGCCGACCCGCACCCGGTCGGGCTCGCGGCGGGTGTAGAGGGAGACGCCGGCGCGGCCCTTGGCGGCGGCGGGGGCGTGCACGACGTGCCAGCCCTCGGGGGTGCGCACGTTCTCCGGCAGCTGCTGCGGCTCGGCGCGCACCTCCTGGAGGCACACCACATCGGCGGAGGTCTCGGCCAGCCACTCCACGAAGCCCTTCTTCGCGGCGGCGCGCAGCCCGTTCACATTCACGGAGGTCACAGTGAGCACCCGGGCACGATACCGGCACACTGGACCGAGTCTAAACTTCGCCCCACCAGCCGAGATCGAATGGATGTACGGTTTCCGGTATGGACATACGCCCCGTTCCCTACGACCACCCCGACGCCCTCAAGCTCGACGCCGAGGTCCAGGCCGAGTACCACGAGCGGTACGGCGACGGCGGCGATGCCACGGTCCTCGCGCCGGGCGACTTCGAGCCGCCGAACGGCGTGTACCTGATCGCCTACGACGAGCTGGACCGGCCCGTCGCCACCGGCGGCTGGCGGCGACAGGACGCGAACGGCGAGGGGAACGAGGACGGCGACGCGGAGCTGAAGCGGATGTACGTCGTCCGGGAGATGCGCGGGGTGGGGCTGGCCCGCCGGATCCTGGCCGCGCTGGAGGCGGACGCCCGGGCGGCGGGCCGTACCCGCATGGTCCTGGAGACCGGGACGCAGCAGCCGGAGGCGATCGCTCTGTACACCTCCAGCGGGTACGAGCCGTGCGCGAAGTTCGGCTACTACCGTTTCCACGAGCTGAGCCGCTGCTACGCCAAGGCGCTGGTCCAGCGCGGGCGCCCCTAGCCCAGCTTGTCGACCGCCTGGTAGTAGGTCCAGGCGGTCGCGTCGCAGGAGGTCTTCTTCAGACCGGAGTAGGCGGCGCACACCCGCTTGAGGTCGGCGTAGAAGGCATCGTCGAGGCGGGCCTTGTTGGCGTCGAAGGTCCCGGCCGCCGTGTAGTTGCGGTAACCGAAGTCATGGCGGACGCAGGCGTTGGCGAACGGGAAGCCGAAGGGGTTGTCCGGCGAGGTCGTGCAGTAGTCCGTGGACCAGTCGAAGCCGTACGCGCTCCAGGCGCCCTGGTTCGCCTTGGCCGCGAAGAAGGCGTTGTAGCTGCTCGCGCTGGTCTGCGTCCAACCGCTGAGCACCGCGTTCTTGTCGGCCGGGGCCGCGGCGGCCTCCGTGGCGGGCAGCAGGGCGGCGGTCAGCGCGAGCGTGGCGGTGGCCAGGGACGCGGCTGCGGTACGACGGCGCATGTGGGGTCCTCCGTGGGAGCGCTGCACGCTCCGACGTCCGTCGCCGGAGCGGCGCCAGCGTTCGCCGCGGGGTTATGGCGGATGTATGCGCCGCCTATAGGGCCAGGTCGGGCTCGTGCCGTACGGCCGGTCAGGCCCGCAGGTAGGCGAGGACCGCGAGGACCCTGCGATGGGTCTCCTCCGCCGGGGGCAGATCCAGCTTGGTGAGGATGGAGCCGATGTGCTTGCCCACCGCCGCCTCGGACACCACCAGGGTCTTGGCGATCGCGCCGTTGGACTTGCCCTCCGCGATCAGCGCCAGCACCTCGCGCTCGCGGGGGGTGAGCCGCTCCAGCGGGTCACGGCGCCGGCGCAGCAACTGCCGTACCACTTCGGGGTCGACGACCGTGCCGCCCTCGGCGACCTCGCTCAGGGCGTCCACGAACTCCTCGACCTGGCCGACCCGGTCCTTCAGGAGGTAGCCGACGCCGGAGCCGTCGCCGGAGTCGAGGAGGTCGGAGGCGTAGGTGCGCTGCACGTACTGGCTGAGGACGAGCACGGGCAGGGCGGGCCGCTTCTCCCGGAGGGTCACCGCCGCGTGCAGGCCCTCGTCCTGGAAGCCCGGCGGCATGCGCACATCGGTGACGACGATGTCCGGCTCGTGCTCGGCGACGGCGGCGACGAGGGCCGGCGCGTCGCCGACGGCCGCGACCACCTCGTGGCCGCAGCGGCCGAGCAGGCCGATCAGCCCCTCGCGCAGCAGCACGCTGTCCTCGGCCAGAACTACCCGGAGCGATCGACGCGTTCGGCCGTCTCGGTCCACTCGCAAGGAATCTCCACACGCAACAGGGTCGGTCCGCCCGGCGGACTGGACAGGGAGAGTCTGCCATCGAGGACGGACACCCGGTCGGCGAGACCGGTCAGTCCGGTGCCCAGTCCCGCGTCCGCGCCGCCGCGCCCGTCGTCGCGGACCTGGAGCACCAGCCGTCCGTCGGCGTGCCCGCCGCTGACGGCGGCACGGTCGGCGCCGCTGTGCTTGGCGACGTTGGCGAGGGCCTCGCAGACGACGAAGTAGGCGGCGCTCTCCACCGCTTGGGGCAGCCGTCCGGGCAGGTCGAGGTCGACGTCGACGGGGACGGCGCTGCGGTCGGCGGCGTCGGCGACGGCGGCGTCGAGGCCGTAGTCGGCGAGCACCTTGGGGTGGATGCCGTGGATGAGCTCGCGCAGTTCCGCGAGGGCCTTGCCGGCCTCGTCGTGGGCCTTGGCGAGCTGGTCGGCGAGAGGGCCGGGCGGGGCGTCGAGGCGGGCGAGGCCGAGGGTCATGGTGAGGGCGACCAGGCGTTGCTGGGCGCCGTCGTGCAAGTCGCGTTCGATACGGCGGCGTTCGGCCTCGAAGGCGTCGACGATCCGGACCCGGGAGCGGGTGAGCTCGACGACCTTCTCGCCGAGGTCGGCGTCGCGGGGGGCGATCAGCAGCCGGGTGAGTTCGGCGCGGGCCCCGGCGGTGAGGCCGAGGACGTAGGCGCCGGCGGCCAGCAGCAGCACGCCGAGGACGGCGACCCCGAAGGCGGTGGGCCAGTCGGTGACCGTCCAGGTCTTGAGCACCTTGGTCTCCTCACCGCCGCCGACGGTGGCCATCAGCACCGGGGTGGCCACCATCGACACCGGGAAGAGCAGCGCGCCGGTGACGACGAAGGCCTCGGCGGGCCAGAGCAGACAGGCGAAGAGCAGGGCGTAGCCGAGTTCCCGCCAGGTCAGCTGCTCGCGCACCCGGGTGGTGAACCAGCTCCAGGGTCCCGGCTCGGCGGGCTCGGGGTGGCCGCCGTGCGCGGGGTCGAGGTCGATCAGGCCCAGCCGCCGCCGCTCGAGGGTCGCCACGGGCAGTCCGGCGAGGGCCGTGACGGCGAGCAGGGGCAGGCCGACCAGGGCGATCGCCAGCACGCCGCCGACCGCCAGCAGGGTCACCAGGGACACGAGCGCGGCGAGCCCGGCCAGCACGCCCGTCAGCAGGTACGCGACGGAGCGCCAGGGCCACGGCGACAGCAGGAAGCCCGGGCGGGACATGGCCTGCCACACATTGCGAGGGTGCATGGGGGTCACCGTAGAAGGCGTGGCCATGGGTGTGCCATCGGTCCAGGGGGCGGACGGGGGGTATGGCCAGCCCTACCTCCCCCGCGGGGGGGTCGAGGGGGCACGGGTGCCGGGGTCGAGGGGGCACGGATGCCGGGGTGCAAGCTCCTGCCATCGCAGGCTGCTGCCAAATCGAAGGCTGAATTCCGGCCGGGAGTGGCGCAAACAATGGCCAAGGGTCAACGCTCCGCGCGTTGCGATCCGGCCCTGACCGTACGGCCGGGGCTCTCAAGAGTGGGGGACTCACATGGAATTCCAGCTTCTCGGGCCGGTGGAGGCACGGCACACGGCGCGGCGCGTGGCTCTGTCCGGTTCCAAGGTGCACACGGTGCTGGCGGCGCTGCTGCTGGCCCGGGGCCGGGTCGTGGGGGACGGCCGGCTCAGCGAACTGCTGTGGGGGTGGGAGCCGCCGGCCACCATGAACGCGCAGATCTACACCTACATCTCGCGGCTGCGCAAACTCCTCGGCCCGGAAGTGGAGTTGGTTCGACGCCAGCCGGGATACCAGCTGCTGGCGGAGGGGGCCCGGCTGGACGTGGTGGAGTTCGAGGAGCTGGACCGGCGAGGGCGGCGGGCGCTGGAGGAGCGGCGGTTCGGGGACGCGGCGGACTTACTGCGCCGGGCGCTCGATCTGTGGCAGGGGCCGGCGCTGGCCGGGGTGACGCCGTACCTCGCCGAGGCGGAGGTGCCGCAGCTGGAGGAGGCCCGGGTGACGGCGCTGGAGCACCGGGTCGAGGCGGACCTGGCGCTCGGCCGCCATCAGCGGCTGGTCTCCGAACTGACCGGGCTGGTCAGTGAGTTCCCGGTACGGGAGCGGCTGCGGGCGCAGTTGATGACGGCGCTGTACCGCAGCGGGCGGCAGGCGGACGCGCTGCACGTCTACCACGAGGGGCGGACGGTGCTGGCCGAGGAGCTGGGGGTGGACCCGGGCCCCGATCTGGCGGCGGCCTACCAGGGGGCGCTCAGTGGGGAGTTGGGGCGGCTGCCGGAGCCTGCGTCGCGGGGGGCGCTCCTCGTCGGGTCGGGGGCCGTCGTGCAGCGGACGGCGCCGATGCTGCTGCCACCGGATCTGGCGGACTTCACCGGACGGCGGCGGGAGTTCGAGGAGCTGTGCGCGGCGCTGGTGCCGGGGCCCGCGGAGCGGCGGCTGCCGTTCCGGCCGCGGCGGCTGCTGATCAACGGGATGGCGGGGGTCGGCAAGACCGCGCTGGCGGTGCGGGTCGCGCACGCGATGGCCGGGAACTTCCCGGACGGGCAGCTGTACGCGCGGCTGCGGCACGAGGACGGGACGGTCAAGGACTGCGGCACGGTGCTCGCGCAGTTGCTGCGCGCGCTGGGTGAGCGGCCGGAGGAGGTCGCCGTGCCGGGTGGGGGGCCGGGGCGGCTCGACGAGCTGGTGCACCGGTGGCGTACGGCGACGGCGGGGCGGCGGCTGCTGATCGTGCTGGACGACGCGGCGAACGAGCTGCAGCTCGACGCGTTGCTGCCGGCGACGACGGACGCGGCGGTGCTGGTGACGAGCCGGGGGCGGCTGTCGACGGTGCCCGGGGCGCGGAGCATGACGCTCGAGCCGCTCGGGGAGCGGGATGCGCTGGCGCTGCTGGGGGCGGTGGCCGGGGCCGCGCGGATCGGGGTGGAGCCGGAGGCGGCTCAGCTGATCGTGCGGGGGTGTGCGGGGTTGCCGTTGGCGTTGCGGGTGGCGGGGACGCGGCTCGCGGCGCGGCCGCACCGGCCCGCGGCGCGGTTGGCGCGGCGGCTGGCGGATCCGGCGTGCCGGGTGGAGGAGTTGCGGGTGGGAGAGCTGGACGTCCGGCGCACGCTGGTGGCGGCCCTGTCGGGGCGGCCGCGGGACGAGAGGGAGTTCGCGCTGTCCTTCGCCGCGCACGGCACGGAGGCGTTCACCACGGCTCGGGCCGCCTGTTTCCTCGGTGTCCCGGAGGAGGTGGCGGAGGAGTTGCTGGAGCGGCTGGTGGAGGCGGCCCTGCTGGAGATGGCGGGCATCGACGCGGCCGGTGAGCCCAGGTACCGCTTCCACGAACTGCTGCGGCTGGTGGCGGCGGGCCAGTCGGACCGGGACGGGGACCTGACGCTGACGGGGGCGTGAGGCGGGTGCGGTCCCGCGCAGGGGCCGCTGTCCCACCGCTACCCCGCAGGGTATGTCTGGCCCTACCCCAAGTCTCCGTTCTGCCGCACTGCGTCGGACCCCGCACCCACGGTTTCGTAGAGGGGTCGGGATGGTGTGAGGGACGGGGGACGGATGTTGGCCTGGATGGGAGAGCGGGTGCTCGCCTACGGGAGCCTCGGGATTCTGGTCACCGTTCTGGTGCTGCCCGCTCTGGAGGCCGCACTGCCGGTGATCGGGGCGCTCCTGCCGGGGCAGACCGCTGTGGTGCTCGGCGGGGTGTTCGCCTGGCACGGGCACATCAGCGTGGAGGCCGCGCTGCTCACCGCCATGGCCGGCGCGCTGCTCGGCAACGCCGTCGGGTACGCCGTGGGGCGGCGCTGGCGGCGGCGGTTGCTGGAGCGGCTCCCCGGCTCGGGACGCCGTCGCCGGTACACCGATCGGGCCCTCGGACTCATCGAGCGGCGTGGCGGTGGAGCCGTGTTCGTCGGCCGGTTCACCGCCGTACTGCGCACCCTCGTCCCCACGCTCTGCGGAGCCGTCCGGATGCCGCTGCCCCGCTACCTCGCCTGGTCACTGGTCAGCAGCGCGGTGTGGGCGCCGTCCTTCGTGCTGATCGGGTACGTCCTGGGCCCCGCCGGGCCCGGCTGAGCCGCCCGTGACCAGGCGCCGCGCAGGTTCCTGCCAGGACAGTCTCCTGCCATCCGAGCCGCCCCCCACCGCCCCCCGCCCGCTCCGACAATGGCTTCGCCGGCGCCTCTTCATCCCCACCGACCGCTACTTCCGTCCCGCCGTGGTGCGCGGGAGGACCGACTCCGTCACCAACGAACAGGGACTTAGGGACAGATGACCAACAACGCGATCCAACTGCGCTCCGTGAGCCGGGAGTACGGGTCGGGCGCCGGCCGTGTCACCGCGCTCGACCAGGTCTCCCTCGCCTTCCCCCGGGGCACCTTCACCGCCGTCATGGGCCCCTCCGGCTCCGGCAAGTCCACCCTGCTCCAGTGCGCCGCCGGTCTGGACCGTCCCACCTCGGGCTCGGTCACCGTCGGCGACACCGAGCTGACCAAGCTGAGCGAGACCAGGCTGACGCTGCTGCGCCGGGAGCGCATCGGCTTCGTGTTCCAGGCGTTCAACCTGCTGCCCTCGCTGACCGCCGAGCAGAACGTGGCCCTGCCGCTGCGTCTGGCGGGCCGTCGTCCGAAGAAGGCCCGGGTCCGCGAGGTGCTGGCCCAGGTCGGCCTCGGCGACCGCGCCGGGCACCGTCCGTCGGAGATGTCCGGCGGCCAGCAGCAGCGCGTCGCCCTGGCCCGCGCCCTGATCACCCGCCCCGAGGTGCTGTTCGGCGACGAGCCGACCGGTGCCCTGGACTCGCAGACCAGCCGTGAGGTGCTGACGCTGCTGCGCGGCATGGTCGACGCCGAGGGCCAGACGATCATCATGGTGACCCACGACCCGGTGGCCGCCTCCTACGCGGACCGGGTGGTCTTCCTGGTCGACGGGCACGTCAACGGCGAGCTGATCGGCGCCTCGGCGGGCGACATCGCCGCCCGCATGACCAAGCTGGAGGCCGTGCCGTGCTGAGCGTCGCCCTGCGCACCCTGCGCACGCGCTGGGTCACCTTCGTGGGCAGTTTCGTCGCGCTGTCGCTCGGTGTCGCGCTGATCGCCGTGATGGGCCTCGCCCTCGCCTCCTCCCTGAACGCGCCCGAGCGGCAGCCGGAGCGGTTCGCCGCGGCCCCGGTCGTCGTGCAGGGCGAGGACACCCTGGTCGTGCCGACCTCGATCGGCGACCGGAAGCAGAAGCTGCAGGCGCCCAACCCGGTCCCGGACAAGACGGTCACCGCGTTGAAGGAACTCGGTACCGTCACCGAGGACCGCTCCTTCGCCGTACGGGCCGAGGGCGCGCCCGGCGATCTGGTGGGTCACCCCTGGTCGACGGCCGCGTTCGCGCCGTACGAGCTGAAGGACGGGCGGGCGCCCTCCGGCGCGGGCGAGGTCGTCGTCACCGGCGACTGGGCCACCGTAGGAAAGGAGCTGCGCACCGGCTTCGGCACCGTGACCGTGGTCGGGACCGTCGGCGGGCTCGGGTTCGAGGACGCCGTCTTCTGGACCGACGCGCGGGCCGCCCAACTCGCCCCGCTCAGTACGCAGCTGGTCGTGGACGCCGATGCGGCGGCCGTCCGTCAGGCGGTCGGTGCCGACGCCGAGGTGCTGACCGGGAACGACCGGCGGCTCGCGGACGCCGACCCGGACCGCGACAGCGAGGCCCTGACCGCGATGAACGCGATGTTCGGCACCGCCGGCGGGGTCAGCGGCTTCGTGTCGGTGTTCGTGGTGGCCTCCACCTTCGCCTTCGCCGTCGCCCAGCGGCGCCGGGAGTTCGGGCTGCTGCGCACCGCGGGAGCCACGCCGGGCCAGATCCGCCGGATGGTGTTCGCCGAGGCGCTGCTCGTGGGCGTCCTCGCCTCGGCGGCGGGCTGTGTGCTCGGCGCGTACGCGGCGCCGTACCTCGCCGAGTGGGTGGTGGACGGCGGGCTCGCGCCCGAGTGGTTCACCATCGGTGACCACACCTGGCCGTACCACATGGCGTTCTGGACGGGTCTGCTCGTGGCGCTGTGCGGTGTCGTCGCCGCGTCCTGGCGGGCCGGGAAGACCGGGCCGACGCAGGCGCTGCGCGAGGCGTCCGTGGACAGCCGGACCATGACCTGGGGCCGCTGGCTGTTCGGCGCGGGCCTGCTGCTCACCGCCGCCGTGACGCTGGTGCTGGCGCTGGTGACCCAGCCGGGCGATCTGCTGCACCGCAAGACGTACACCAGCCGCCCGATGCTGCTGATCACCGCGATCGCGCTGCTGTCACCGGTGCTGGTGCGTCCGCTGACCCGGCTGATCGCCTGGCTGCCGGCCCAACTGCCGGGCGCCGGCGGCATGCTGGTGCGCGAGAACGCCGCCGCCGGCGTCCGTCGTACGGCCGCCATCGCGGCGCCCGTGCTGGTCACGGTGGCGCTGGCCGGTTCGCTGCTCGGCGCCACGGCCACGCTGAACGAGGCCAAGGCGACGGAGACGCGGGAGCAGACTTCCGCCGACTTCGTGCTCTCCCCGGCCGGGGACGGCTTCGACGCGGCGACCGTGGAGCGGCTGCGGAAGGTGCCCGGCGCGGAGGTCTCCGCGACGCAGGCGAGCGCGGTGTACGTCCTGGAGGAGGGCGTCGCGCTGATCCGCTCCGACGCCCGTGCCGCCGAGCCGAAGGCGCTCGCCGACACCGTGCGGCTTCCGGTCTCGGCCGGCCGGGTCACCGACCTCGACGACGACTCGATCATCGTCAACGAGGAGTGGGAGAAGCACGCGGTGGGAGACACGGTGAGCGTGTGGCTCGGCGACGGCACGAAGAAGTCGCTGCGGATCGCCGCGGTGATGTCCATCGGCACCGGCAACAACGGCGTGTACGTCACCCCGGCCAACGCCCCCAGGGCCCCGGTCGACCGGGTCGACGTGAAGGTCGCGGACGGCGCCGACGCCTCGGCGGTGGCGGCGGCCCTGCGCACCGCGGTCCGGGCGGACGGCGGCGAGGTGTTCACCAAGTCCCAGTGGGTGCAGGCCAGTTACCCGGAGACCAACGAGACCACCCGGCTCGGCTACCTGCTGGTCCTCGGCATCGCCCTGCTCTACACGGGCATCTCGCTGGCCAACACCCTGGTGATGGCGACCTCCGACCGGGTGCGGGACCTGGCGGTGCTGCGGCTCGCCGGGGCCACCACCGGGCAGGTGCTGCGGCTGGTCGCCGCCGAGGCCCTGATGGTCGTGGTGGTCGGCGGGGTGCTGGGACTGCTGGTGGCCGCGCTCAACCTGCTCGGGATGTGGAGCGCGCTGGGCCTGCTGTCGGTGTGGACGCCGATCGCGATCCCGTGGACGGCGGTCGGTTCGGCGGTGGGCGCGTGCGCGGTGCTCGCCGTGGTCTCCGCGGTGGCCCCGGCCGGGATCTCCATGCGGCGCCGGGCCGTGGAGCTGGCGGGCATGCGGGAGTGACCGCCCGATGACCGTCGCGCCGGGTGGTCCACTCCCCCGTCCCGCTCGGCGCGACACCCCAGAGGGCCGGCTGCCGGTTCCGTACGTCATGAGTACGGAACCGGCGGCCGGCCCTCGCTTCGTGCGCGCGCCGGAAACGGCGCGAAAAAAGAGGGGTCAGACCGCGACCGGGGAACGCGAGGGCTCCGCCATCGCCACCGCGATCTTCCGCGGACCGGTGAAGGGCTCACGGCCGTGCGCGGCCAGCATGTTGTCGACGATCAGCACGTCGTCGCGCTCCCAGTCGAAGCGGGTGGACGCCTTGCGGTAGGCGGCCCGCAGATGCGCCACCGTCTCGTCGGGGATCCGGCCGCCGTCACCGAAGTAGGTGTTGGTGGGCAGGTCCGCGTCGTCGAAGATCTCCCGCAGCCCTTCCTGCACCTCCGGCGCGAGCGAGGTGACATGCCAGAACGTGGCGTGGTTGAACCAGACCTCCTCGCCGGAGACCGGGTGCGTGTGCACCGCGTCGCGGACCGTGGTGGTGCGCAGTCCGCCGTCGGGGCGCCACTCGGCGGTGATGCCCTTGCCCCGGCAGTACGCCACGATCGCGTCCCGGTCCTCGGTACCGAAGGCCTCCTGCCACGGCACCCCGAAGTCGGCGTGGAAGTTGCGCACCACGCGCCAGCCGCCGCGCCGGACGAACTCCTCGCGCACCGCCGGGTCGATCGCCGCGTACACCTCGCGGATGTCCGCGAGCGGGGTCGCGCCCTGGGTGAGGGCCGGCTCGATGCAGTAGAAGTACAGGGTGTGCGGCCAGACGGCCTGGTAGGAGTTCTCGTTGTGCAGGAAGATCTCCTCGTCCGCCGGGTAGTCCGTCGAGGTGTACACCTGCCCCTTGATGGTGGAGCGCGGCGAGGAGCGCTCGGCGTAGTCCAGCGGCGCGCTGCCGGAGAAGGCCCGCACCACCCCGTCGAAGCCGTCGACGCCGCCGACCTCGAAGCCGCGCAGCAGGATCGCTCCGCGGGTGCCGAGGACCTCCCGCAGCTCGGTGCGGTGCTCGGCGATCCACTCGTGCACCGCGGTGCCGGGCGCGGCCGTGTACGTGATCGCGGTCATGGGACCAGGACCCCTCTCGTCGTCTCGCCCTGGCTCTCCAGGGACTCGTAGCGGCGCGGTACGACCGGGCCGAGTGCGGTGCCCGCCTGCCGGGCCAGCGCGGCGAACACGCCGTCGACCACCGGCAGGTCCTCCACCAGCCAGGTGTCGGGCCCGGTGGGCAGCGCATGGTCGACGAGCACCGGGCCGTCGTCGGCCGGTTGTACGTCGACCTCGCGCAGGTTGGTGATGATGCCGACGCCGCTCGCCTTGACCACGGCCTCCTTGCGGGTCCAGCAGCGGAAGAAGGCGTGCAGCCGCTCGGTCTCGCCCGCGCGGGAGTCCACGTGGGCGAGTTCGGAGGCGCTCATCACCAACCGGGAGGCGCCCTCCACGTCCAGGTCGCGGCCGTCCTCCAGGTCGACGCCGACCTGCCGGCCGACCAGGACGGCGAGCAGCCAGTGCGGCCCGGACCTCGACAGGTTGAAGTCGAGGTCCGTGGCGGGTCGGTCGATCGTCGGCCGCCCGTGCCGGGGGTGCGCGCAGCGCGGGCACGGGCGGCGGCCGAGGACCACCTCGCGCGGGGGCACGCCGAGGTACTCGGAGAGGATCCGGCGCAGGGCCGCGTGCGCGGACGCGTAGCGGGTGGCGGCCGGGTCGCCCAGCCGCCGCACCTGCGCCAGTTCCTCCTCGGACAGCAGATCGAGGTCGCCCGGCGCGAGGGTGTCCGGTGCCCTGCCCCGCCAGACGTGGACCGCGTCGTGGTCCCTCAGATACTCGTATGCGGCGGTCATCGCCTCAGTCCGTTCTGTTTCGTCGGTGCGCCGAGGGGTCAGTCGGACATGGCGACCAGCACCCGGCGGTCCCCGGTGAAGGGGCGGCGGCCGTGGGCCAGCAGGACGTTGTCGATCAGCAGCAGGTCGCCGGTGCGCCAGTCGACGTCCACGGCGTGCTCCAGGCCGCGGTCGCGGATCTGCTCGACGTACTCGGCGGGGATGGGGCTGCCGTCGGCGAAGGTGACGTTCTGCGGCAGCTCGTCCTCGGGCAGGATCTGCGCCAGGGCGGCGGCGGTGTCGTCGCCCAGGCCCGCGGGGTGCCACTGGTCGGCCTGGTTGAACCACACCTCGGCGCCGGTGACCGGGTGAAGGGTGGTGGCCGGGCGCAGCGAGGAGACGCGGATGCCGCCGTCGGCCTTCCACTCCCAGTCGGCGCCGGTGGGGGCGAGGAAGGCCTCGACGGCCTCCCGGTCGGTGGTCTCGAAGGTGTCCTGCCAGCTCTTGCCGAGGCCGAAGCCGTCGTGCAGGTTCTGCACGTAGCGCACGCCGTCGGCGAAGGACTCGCGCACCTTGTCGTCGAGGGACCGCAGCCACAGGGCGGCGTCGACGACCGGAGTGGCGCCGCGGCTGCCGGGCTGGACCTCGCAGTAGAACGCCAGGCGGGCCGGCCAGGCGTGGGCGTAGCTCATCTCGTTGTGCATCGAGATGGTGAACTCCTGCGGGTACTCGGTCGAGGTGTAGACGTTGCTGCCGACCTTGGTGCGCGGGGAGTTGCCGTGCACGTAGGCGAGCCGGTTGGGCAGCAGCGCGTCGAGCACCCGGTCGAGTTCGGCGGGCGTGACGCCGAAGCCGCGGAAGACCAGGCCCTTCTCGGCGACGAGCAGCTTGCCGAACTGCTCGCCCATGCCGATGACCCGCTCCACGAGTTCGTCGGCGCCGCCCGTCCCCTCGGCCTCGATCTCCAGGGGGGTCCAGATGTCCGTCTGAGTCATGTCAAACCTCCAGGTCTTGGGTGATGTCGGCGAGCAGCTCGGCTTCGCGCGGCGCGAGGTAGAAGTGGTCGCCGGGGTAGGTGCGCAACCGGAATCCGGCGGTGGTCAGTTCGGCCCAGGCGGCGACCGCGTCCGGGTCGCAGCCGGGGTCGTCGCTGCCGAGGCAGGCGGTGATCGGGGCATGCACGACCTCGGGCGGATCGGCGGGCCGGTAGGCCTCGATGAGCCGGTAGTCGGCCCGCAGGGCGGGCAGCAGCAGCTCGCGCAGTTCGGGGACGTCGTAGGCCTCCGAGCCGAGGTCGCCGAGGCGGCGCACCCCGGCGACGAGGTCGTCGTCGGAGCGGTGGTGCAGTCCGGTGGGGCGGGCGCGGTGCGGGGCGGAGCGGGCGGAGACCACCAGGCGGCGCGGGACGACGCCGTGCCGCGTCTGCAGCCGCAGGGCGCTCTCGTAGGCCACGGAGGAGCCCATGCTGTGCCCGAACAGGGCGAGGGGCCGGTCGAGGAAGGGCAGCAGCGCGGCGGTCACGGCGTCGGCGAGGGTGGCCATGTCCTCCACGCACGGCTCACTGAGTCGCTCCTGCCGGCCGGGGTAGCGCACGGCCAGCAGCTCCACGTCGGCCGGCAGCCGGGCGGCCCAGCCGCGGAACAGCTGCGCGTTGCCGCCGGCGTGCGGAAAACAGACGAGCCGGAGCCGGGGTGCCCGTCCGGACGCGGCGGGGTAGGACCGCAACCAGGGCATGTCCTGTACGACGGTCATGAGGCCGCCTCTCCTTTCGTGGATGTCTCGGGCTCGCCCGGGAGTTCTCGTCTCAGGTCGGGTGCCAGTACCGCCAGTAGCGCCAGCACGGCCATCGCGGCGGCGATCGCCCGGACCGTGGACTCCGCTCCCCACGCCGCCAGGAGCAGGCCGCCCGCGAAGGAGCCGAGGGCGTTCGTGCCGGAGCCGATCAGCGCGGCGGTCGCGGCGACGCGGCCCTGGAGGGCGTCCGGGGTGGTGCGGACCTGGTAGACGGCGGCGGAGACGTTGAAGACCGCGCCGACGAAGCCGATCCCGGCGTAGAGCGCTCCGAGCAGGACCGGCCGCGCGGTGAAGCCCATGGCGCCGATCAGCAGGGCCCAGACCACCGCCCCGGCGATCAGCAGGGCCCGGCGGCTGGTCCGGCGCTCGAGCCGCCCGCCGGCCAGCGCCCCGCACAGGCCGCCGATCCCGCCGACGCCCACCACGACCGCGAGGGCCGACGGCGACAGGCCCTCCTCCTTGATCCGCAGGATCAGGGCCAGCGCGAGCATCTGGAAGAGCACGTTGGTCCCGGCGACATAGCCGAGCGCCGCCCGCAGGAACCGCTGCCGCCACAGCCAGCGCATGCCCTCGGCGACCTCGGCGGCCGGGCGACGGGGGGCCACCGTGCGCCGCTGCTGGAAGTCCTTGCGGATCAGGAGCAGGCTCACGAAGGAACAGGCGTAGGCGAGCGCCCCGAAGCCGAAGGGCAGGCCGCGTGCCGCCGTGTAGAGCAGCGCGCCGCCCGGCTGGCCGAGCAGCCCGGCCGCCCGCCCGCGCGCCTCGTTCTGCGCGAGGGCGGCCGACAGGTGCGCGGGGTGCACGAGGTTGCGTACGGCTCCCCGCTCGGCCAGCCGGTAGAACACCGCCAGCGCCGACTCCGCGAACGCCACGGCCGCCAGGTGCGCCACCGACATGCGGCCCGCCGCGAGGGCGAGCGCCACGCTGCCCACCGCCAGCAGCCGCCCCGCCTCGCAGACCAGCATCAGCCGGCGCCGGTCGAAGCGGTCCACGACCACTCCGGCCGGCAGCTGCACCAGCAGCAGCGGCAGCAGGGCCGCGGTGGTGACGACCGACATGGCGACCGGCGAGCCGGTGTGCCAGAGCACGATCAGCGGATAGGCGACCGAGGTGACCCGGGCGGCCAGGAACGACAGGCTCGCCCCGGACCACAGCAGCAGGAACTCCCGGTTGCGGCGCAGCGGTGCCGGGGCGGCGGGGGCCTCGGCGACGGGCGAGGTCATGTCCTGCACCACTCCAGGACCGCCATCGCGCTGTGCATCTTGTTCTCGGCCTGGGCGAAGGCGATGGACTCGGGGCCGTCCAGCACCTCGGCGGTGACCTCCTCGCCGCGGTGGGCGGGCAGGTCGTGCATGAACACCGCCTTGGGGCTGTCCTCCCACAGCGCCTTGGTGACCTGGAACGGCGCGAAGATCTCCCGCCAGTCGGGGTCCGGCTTGGCGGTGCCGGTGGTCTGCCAGCGGGTGGTGTAGACGACGTCGAATCCGGCGGGTACGGCGTCCATGTCGTGGCGTTCCGCGAACCGGGCCCCGCTGCGGGCGGCCTGTGCGGCGGCCCGCTCCCGGTAGGCGGGGGCGAGGCCGTAGCCGGGCGGGGTGCGCAGCTCGAACTCGACCTCGGGGAAGCGGGTCAGGGCGAGGGCGAGGGCGGAGGCGGTGTTGTTGCCCTCGCCGACGTAGAGCACCTTCAGTCCGTCCACCCGTCCGAACTGCCCCTGGAGCGTGGTCAGATCGGTCAGCGCCTGGGTGGGGTGCTCGTCGGCGCTCATGGCGTTGATCACCGCCATCCGCTCCTGCGCGGCCCAGGCCCGCATCTCGGCGGGGTCGCCCGCGGTCCGGGCGACGAGCACGTCGAGCATCCGGGACATGACCCGCCCGGTGTCCTCGCTGGTCTCCCCCGTGTTGAGCTGGAGGTCGCCGGGCCCGTAGGCGATGATCTGCGCGCCGAGCCGGAGGGCACCGCTGGAGAAGGCGGTGCGGGTGCGGGTGGAGGTCTTGCTGAAGTAGATGCCCACGACGTCCCCGGCCAGCGGCGTCGGGCGGCCCGCCGCGCGGGCCGAGAACTCGGCGCCGCGCGCGACGAGCGAGCGCAGGTCGGTGTCGTCGAGGTCGTCGATGGAGATCAGGTGCCGTACGGATGCCACGGTGTCCTCCAGGAGGTCGGGATGCGGGCCGGGACGGTCATGCGCGGTCCTCGTCGGTGACGACCGGCGCCAGTACGGCGGGCAGTTCGCCGGCGTCGCCCTCGCCGCGCCAGTCGGCGGCGAGCCGTCCGCTGCCGAACCGGGCGTCGTCCCGGCCGAGTTCGGCGGTGAGGTGCTTGACCACGGCCTTGCCGGAGTCGGCGTTGGTCAGGGCCACGAAGCCGGTGCCGGCGTGCAGCCTGCTGATCGCCATGTTCCAGTAGCCGGAGGGCTCGCCCCCGTGCCCGAACTCCAGGTCGTCGCCGCTGTCGTCGACGATGGTGCCGAGCCCGTAGAACGTGCCGGACTCACCCGCCAGCAGTTCCCGCGCGCTTGCCTGGCCGACGAGCGCGCCCTCGGTGCCGAGCAGGGCGTCCCGTACGGCGAGGACCAGCCGGGCGGTGTCCCCGGCCGTGGTCCACAGGCCCGCGGCGGCCAGGTGGGCGCGGCCCCGCCAGCCGCCCGCGAGCGGGGTGCCGTGGGCGTCGTGGCCGTGTGCCGCCGGCAGCCCGGAGGTCTCCGGGAACCGCTGGTCGAAGCTGGTGTCGGCGAGGCCCAGCGGATCCAGGACCAGGCGCCGCATCAGCGTCTCGAAGTCCTCGCCGGTGACGTCCTCGAGAACTTGCTGGAGCACCCAGTAGTGGGTGCTGCTCTTGCGGAACACCTCACCGGGCGGCAGTTCCCGGCGCACGCGCGGGGTGCTGACCGGCGGGCGGCCTTCCAACAGGTCGAGCAGGGTCGGCAGTTGCTCGCCGGGCTTGAAGCCGACACTGCGGTGCCGGGCGAGTCCGGCGCGGTGGCCGAGCAGCTGGCGCACGGTGACCGGCCCCGGCGCGGCCGGGTCGTCGGCCAGCTTCCAGGAGGTCAGCAGGGTGTTGACGTCCGCGTCCAGGTCGAGCACGCCCTGGTCCACCAGCCGTACGGCGGCGAAGGCGGTGACGTGCTTGCTGATCGAGCCGACCTGGAACAGGGTCCGGTCGGTGACCGGTGCCTCCCCGTCCGCGACGAGCAGGCCGTGTCCGCGTACGTCGGCCAGGGCGCCGTCCCGCAGCACCGCGAGGGCGACTCCGGGGACGTGGTGGTCGGCCATGACGGCGGTGAGGCCGTCGGCGAACTCCCGCCGGGCGGAGAAGTGCGGAGTGGTGGCCGGGCCGAGCAGTGCCGCGGCCCGGGCGAGTGCGGCGGGGTCCGCGGCTCCCGCCTGAGCCTGCCGCAGCAGGGTGGCGAGGAGTTCGGCGGGCACCTGGACGGTGCCCGTGGCGGGAGCCTCGGGCTCCTCCGGTACGGCCTCCGGCACGGCCGGCGCGGCCTCCGCCATGTCCTCGTCGATCGCCGCCGCCAGGTCGATCAGGGTGTCGTGCTGGTACATGCGGTAGATCGAGACCGTGAGCCCGGCAGCCCGGGCCGCCGCCAGCACCTTGATCATCAGCAGCGAGTGGCCGCCGAGGTCGAAGAACCGGTCGTGGACGCCGATCTGCTCGACGCCGAGGACGTCGGACCAGATGCCCGCGAGGGTCAGCTCGGTGGGCGTGCGCGGCGGCACGTGGTCGGTGCCGGTGCGCAGGGCGCCGCGGTCCACGGCGGGCAGGGCACGCCGGTCGACCTTGCCGTTGGCGTTCAGCGGCAGGGCGTCCAGGGCGACGAAGGCCGACGGGACCATGTAGTCGGGCAGGCGCAGGGCGCAGTGCGCGGCGAGGGTCTCGGCGTCGGGCGCGGCGGACGCGGCCGGCGTCCAGTACGCGACCAGGCGCCGGTCCCCCGGCACCGGCTCGTGGACGGTGACGAAGGCGTCGCGCACCTCCGCGTGGGCGGCGAGCACCGCCTGGACCTCGCCGAGTTCGACGCGGTAGCCGCGGATCTTGACCTGGTCGTCCATCCGGCCGAGGAACTCGACGTTCCCGTCCGCGAGTTGGCGCACCAGGTCACCGGTGCGGTACAGCCGGGCGCCCGGCACCTCGCCGTACGGGTCCGGCACGAACCGCTCGGCGGTCAGGTCCGGACGGCCCGCGTACCCGCGCGCCACCCCGGTACCGCCGACGTACAGCTCGCCCGCCACACCGACCGGCACCGGACGCATCGCCGTGTCCAGGACGTACGTCGTCATGTTCGGCAGCGGACGCCCGATCGGGACGACGTCCCGGGCGACGGGTTCGACGACCGGGAAGACCGTGGAACCGACGGAGGCCTCCGTGGGCCCGTACTCGTTGATCAGCCGGCCCGGGCCGAGGATGTCCAGGGAGCGGTCCGCGGTCGCGCCGGGCAGCGCCTCGCCCGCGACGACCATGACCCCGGCGAGCTCCTGCGCCTGCTCGGTGGTGAGCTGTTCGGCGAGCAGGTCCAGATGGCCCGGCGTGAGCTTGATGAACGCGTACGGCGCACCCGCGAGCAGCGCCCGCCCCAGCATGCCGGGCTCGGTGTCCTGCCCGACGGTGAACACGCGCTGCCCGGTGACCAGCGGCCCCCACAGGTTGGGGACGATCAGGTCGAAGGCGACCGAGGAGAACATCGGCGCGCCGCCCTCGCCCCGCGACGCCAGCTCGCGCGCCGCCCAGGCGACATGGTTGACCAGGCCCCGGTGCGGCACCTCCACGCCCTTGGGCGTGCCGGTCGAGCCGGAGGTGAAGATGACGTACGCCAGCGGGTCCAGGTCGTCGGTGCGGACCGGAGGCGTGGCCGGCGCGGATCCGAGGTCGGAGTCGACGAGCAGGACGTCCGTACCGCCGAAGCGGTCCGCGTACTCCGTCTGCGTGAGCGCCACCGCGGCGCCCGAGGTGCGGACGATCGCGGCGACGCGTTCGGCCGGGTAGGACGGGTCGATCGGCACGTAGGCGCCGCCCGCCTTCCACACCGCGAGCAGTGCGGCGATCAGGTCCGGCCCCCGGTCGAGCTGGACGGCCACTCGGGCCTCGGCGTCGACGCCGCGCGAACGCAGCGCGTGGGCCAGGCGGTTGGCGCGCATGTCGAGCTCGGCGTACGTGACCGTCTCGTCCCCGAGGGCGACGGCCGGGGCGTCCGGGACGCGGGCCGCCTGCTCCTCGAAGCGCTGGAGCACGGTGGCGGTCTCGGCCTCGTGCGCGGTGTCGTTCCACTCCACCAGCTGGCGGTGCAGCTCCTGCGCGGGCAGCGGGACGAGCCGGGCGTCGCCGGTGGGGTCGGTCGCCATGGCGGTGAGGACACCCGCGTACAGGGCGGTGAGCCGGTCGGCGTGCTCCCTCGACAGGGCGTGGGTGTGGGTGGTCATCAACAGGTAGCCGGAGACCGCGGAGACGGCCAGGTCGAACTCGGTGGCCCCTTCGCCGGAGCTGTCGCCGACGTCGACGCGCTCGGTGTCGACGTGGTCGAAGTCCTGGTAGCTGAACCGGACGTCGAGCAGCCGCTCCAGGCCCGCGTCGCGCTGGATGGCCGGCATCGGGTAGCGGCGGTGCTCCCACATGCCCGCCTCGTGCGCGAAGACCTCGCGGACCAGCTCCTCCCACGTGCGGTCGCGGTCGGCGTCGAAGGCGAACGGCAGGGTGTTGAGGTACATGCCGTAGACGCGGTCGGCGCCGGGGGCCTCGGGGCGGGCGCTGAAGACGAGCCCGGAGTGGAAGCGGTCCTCCTCGGTGAGCAGGCTGAGCGCCTTCAGGTGGGCGGCGAGCAGCACGCTCTTGAGGGAGACCCGGGCCCGCGTGGCGAGCGCCCGCAGCCCCTGCTCGTACGGGCGGAGCTCGACGGCGACGCGGAACCGCTCGCGCGGGGCGGTGCGGTCGCCCGCCCAGGCGGAGGGCAGGGCGAAGCGCGCGTACCGGCCGGTGACGTCCTGCCAGTGGCCGCGGTCCGACTCCGAGTCCAGGGAGCGCAGTTCGGCGGCGACGAAGTCGGCGTAGCGGACGGTGGGCGCCGGCAGCTCGGCCGGGGCGGCCTCGTCGCGGGCGCGGCGGTACTCGTCGAGAAGCTCCATGAGGAGCGCCCGGTGGCTCCAGCCCTCGGTGATGGCGTGGCAGACGGTGAGGCCGAGCCGCCAGGCGCCGTCGCCCTCGACATGCGCGGTCATCCGCAGCAGCGGGGCCCGCTCCAGGTCGAACAGATCGGCGCGCTCGGCGGCGATGAACTCCTGGACGGCGTCCCGGCGGGCGGTCTCGTCGAGGCCGGTCAGATCGTGGACGGCGACCGGGACGGTCGCGTCGGCGTGCACGACCTGGAGCGGCTCGGTGTACCCGTCCAGGTGGAAGGAGGTGCGCAGCAGCTCGTGCCGGGCGGCGACGGTGGCCGCGGCGGTGCGCAGGGCGGCGGCGGAGAACGGGCGGTCGTCGTCGGTGATCCGGAACGAGGAGACGTTGTGGTAGGCGGCCTGGGTCCGGTCGGCGAGCATCTCCAGGACCATGCCGAGCTGGACCTGGGTGAGCGGATAGGCGTCCACCGCGTCGGCGGGCAGCTTCTGTTCGTCCTCGTCGCAGATCAGGGCGAACCGCTCGACGGGCGTGTCCACCTCGGTGCGCCCAGGGCGGCCGGTGAGGAACTCGCTCAGCTCGGCGACCGTGCGGTGCTCGAAGACGTCGCGGACGCCGATGTCGAAGCCGGCCTGGCGCAGCGCGCCGACGAGGGCGACGGCACGGATGGAGTGGCCGCCGATCTCGAAGAAGCCGTCCTCGACGCCGACCCGCTCCAGGCCGAGGACCTGCGCCCAGACCTGGGCGATGCGCTCCTCGGTGACGGTGCGCGGGGCGACGTAGCCGTCGTGCACGGCGGCCACCGGGTCCACGGCGGGCAGGGCGCGCCGGTCGACCTTGCCGTTGGCGTTCAGCGGCAGGGCGTCCAGCGCGACGAACGCGGCCGGGACCATGTACTCGGGCAGCCGGTCCGCCAGGTGCGCGCGCAGGGAGTCGGCGGTGACCGTCGCGGGGGTGCAGTAGGCGACGAGCTCGCCGTCGGCCGTGGTGACGAAGACGTCACGGACGTCCGGGTGGGCGCCTAGGACGGCCTGGACCTCGCCGAGTTCGACGCGGTAGCCGCGGATCTTGACCTGGTCGTCCATCCGGCCGAGGAACTCGACGTTCCCGTCAGCGAGTTGGCGCACCAGGTCACCGGTGCGGTACAGCCGGGCGCCCGGCACCTCGCCGTACGGGTCCGGCACGAACCGCTCGGCGGTCAGGTCCGGACGGCCCGCGTACCCGCGCGCCACCCCGGTACCGCCGACGTACAGCTCACCCGTGACCCCGACCGGCACCGGACGCATCGCCGTGTCCAGGACGTACGTCGTCATGTTCGGCAGCGGACGCCCGATCGGCAGGACGTCCGTGTCGGCGTCCTCTGGGACCGGGTGGATCGTGGTGCCGACCGAGGCCTCGGTGGGGCCGTACTCGTTGATCAGCGTCACGTCCGGGGCGAGCGCGCGCCAGCGCTCCAGGGTGGCCCGGGTGAACGCCTCGCCGGCGACCACCAGCACCGGCGCCAGCGCGGCCGCCTGCTCGGCGGTCAACTGCTGGGCCAGCACGTCCAGGTGACCGGGGGTGAGCTTGACGAAGCTGTACGGTGCCGAGGCCGCGAGCGTCTCGCCGAGGTCCGCCATGTCGACGTCCCCCGCGACGGTGTGCACGGCCTGCCCGGTGACCAGCGGCGCCCACAGGTTGGGGACGACGAGGTCGAAGGCGACGGAGGAGAACAGCGGGGCGCCGCCCTCCCCGCGCGAGGCCAGCTCGCGGCCGGCCCAGGCGACGTGGTTGACCAGGCCCCGGTGGTGCACCTCGACGCCCTTCGGCGTGCCGGTCGAGCCGGAGGTGAAGATGACGTACGCCAGCCGGTCCAGGTCGTCCGTCCGGTCCGGGGCGTGCACGGGCCGGTTGACGAGGGCGTCGGCGGGCAGCGCGGTCAGGGTGAGCGCGGCGCCCGAGAGCGCGCGCACGGCCTCGACCCGGTCGGCCGGGTAGGACGGGTCCACGGGCACGTAGGCGCCGCCCGCCTTCCACACCGCGAGCAGCGCGGTCAGCAGGTCGGGGCCGCGGTCCAGCCGCACCAGGACCCGGGACTCGGCGCCGACGCCCTCGGCGCGCAGGTGGTGGGCCACCTGGTTGGCGCGGGCGTCGAGTTCGCCGTAGGAGAGCGTGCCTCCCGCGTGGCGGACGGCGACGGCGCCCGGGGTGCGGGCGGCCTGCTCCTCGAAGCGCTGGAGCACGGTCCGGGTCTCGGCGGGGTGGGCGGTGGCGTTCCACTCGACCAGCTGCCGGTCCAGCTCGCCCTCGGGCAGGAAGGTGGCGCGGGCGTCGCCCTCGGAGTCGGCGGCCATGGCCTCCAGGACCTGGCGGAGCATGGCGGCGAGGCGGTCGGTGCCGGTGCGGCCGAGGGCGCGCGGGGAGGTCGTGAGGACGAGGTGGCCGACGCGGGCGGAGACGCCGAGCGGGAACTCGGTGGGGCTGTCGTCGATGCTCGCCAGGTAGTCGACCTGCTCGCGGTCGACCTGGTCGAAGTCGTGGTAACTGAAACGCATGTCGATCAGCCGCTCGCCGTCGGCGAGATCGCGCTGGATGACCGGCATCGGGAAGGCGCGGTGCGGCCACAGCTCGATCTCGCGGGCGAACACGGCGGCGACCAGCTCGCGCCAGGTGTCGTGGTCGCGGTCGTGGGCGAACGGCAGGGTGTTGAGGTGCATGCCGTAGACGCGGTCGGCGCCGAGGATCTCGGGCCGGGCGTTGCACACCAGGCCGGAGAAGAAGCGCTCCTCCTCGGTGAGCATGCTCAGCGTCTTCAGGTGGGCGGCGTGCAGGACGCTCTTGAGGGAGGCGCCGGCCTTGGCGGCCAGGGAGCGCAGCCGCTCCTCCAGGTCGTGGAAGGGCACGGCCACCCGGTAGGGGGCGCCGGTGTCGTCCGGGTCGCCGCGCCAGGGGGCGGGGACGGTGAGCCGGGCGTGCCCGTCCACGATCCCCTGCCAGTAGGCGCGGGAGTCGGCGGAGTCCAGCACGTCCAGTTCGGCGGCGATGAAGTCGGCGAAGCGGACCGCCGGGACGGGGGCCTCGGAGGGCTCCCGGCCGTCGCGGATCCGGTCGTACTCGGTCAGGACCTCCATCAGCAGGGAGTGGTGGCTCCAGCCGTCGAGGATCGCGTGGCACTCGGTGTTGGTGATCCACCAGCTGCCGTCGGCGGCCGTGTGCGCGTACAGGCGCAGCAGCGGAGGCGTGGCCAGGTCGAACAGGCGGGCTCGCTCGACGACGGTGAACTCACGCAAGGACGCCTGGAGTTCGTCGTCGGTGAGGTGGGACAGGTCCCGGGCGCCGACCGGCATCTCGGCGTCGGCGTGCACCAGTTGGAGCGGCACCGAGTAGCCGGTGAGGGCGACGGAGGTGCGCAGCACCTCGTGGCGGGCGACGACGACCGCGGCGGCCTCCTTCAGCGCGTCGAGGGAGAAGGGGCGCTCGTCGCGGATCCGGAAGGAGGTGACGTTGTGGTACGGGTGCTTGCCGTCGTCGGTGAGCATCTCGACGACCATGCCGAGCTGCACCTGCGACAGCGGGTAGGCGTCGGCGAGGCCCTCGGGCAGCTGCGCCCGGTCCGCGTCGGGGACCAGGGCGAACGGCTCGACGGTACGGACCGCCTCGGCGGGCGCCGGGCGGCCGGTGACCAGCTCGGCGATCCGGGCGACCGTACGGTGCTCGAAGACGTCCCGGACGGCGAGGTCGTAGCCGAGGGCGCGCAGCCGGCCGACGAGGCTGACGGCGCGGATGGAGTGGCCGCCCAGCTCGAAGAAGCCGTCCTCGACACCGACCCGCTCCAGGCCCAGCGCCTCGGCCCACACCTCGGCGATGCGCTCCTCGGCGACCGTGCGCGGGGCGACGTACCCGCAGGCGCCGAGGGCGTCCTGGCCCGGGGCGGGCAGGGCGCGCTTGTCGAGCTTGCCGTTGGTGGTCAGCGGCAGCGCGTCGAGGGCCACGAAGGCGGCCGGGACCATGTACTCGGGCAGCTGCCCGGACAGGTGGGAGCGCAGCTCGGCCGGGGTCGGGGCGGTGTCGCCCGCCGGGGTGACCCAGGCGGTCAGGCGCTTGTCGCCGGGGGTGTCCTCGCGGACCAGGACGACGGCGTCGCGGACCCGGGGGTGCGCGGCGAGGGCGGTCTCGATCTCGCCGAGCTCGATGCGGAAGCCGCGGATCTTGACCTGGTCGTCGATGCGGCCGAGGAACTCCAGGCTGCCGTCGGGCAGTCGGCGCGCCAGGTCGCCGCTCTTGTAGAGCCGGGAGCCGGGCGGGCCGTAGGGGTTGGGCACGAACCGCTCGGCGGTCAGCCGCGGCCGGTTGAGGTAGCCGCGGGCCACACCCGGGCCGCCGACGTGGATCTCGCCCGGCACACCGACCGGGACGAGCAGGCCGTCGCCGTCCAGCAGGTAGACCCGCAGGTCGGCCAGCGGGTGGCCGACGGGGTTGCCGGCCTGCGGGTCGAGGTCGGCCTCGGTGAGGCGGTGGTAGGTGGTGTGGACGGTCGTCTCGGTGATCCCGTACATGTTCACCAGGGCGATCCGGTCCAGCCCGAACCGCTCGGTCCACGGCCGCAGTTCGGAGACCTCCAGCTTCTCGCCCGCGAACACGACCGCGCGCAGCGAGAGTTCGGCGTCGGTGCCGATCAGCGAGCGGAACGCGGTCGGCGTCTGGTTGAGGACCGTGACCTTCTCGCGCACCAGCAGGTCGAGGAACTCCTCCGGCGAACGGGTCACCGCGTACGGCACCACGACGAGCCGCCCGCCGAACAGCAGGGCACCCCACATCTCCCACACGGACACGTCGAAGGCGTAGGAGTGGAACAGCGGCCAGACGTCGGTCTCGGAGAACGCGTAGTGCTCGTGGCCGCGCTCCAGGAGCCGCACGACGTTGGCGTGGCTGAGCGCGACGCCCTTGGGCCTGCCGGTCGAGCCGGAGGTGTAGATCGTGTAGATCAGGTTCTCGGGGCTGCCCGGGACGCCCGGGTTCGTCTCCGGCTGCTCCCCCTCGTCGCCGACGAACAGCACGTCCACGTCGAACAGGTGGGCGTGCTCGGGGGTGGTGACCACCACCGGCGCCTGCGCGTCCTGGACGATGTAGGCGATGCGGTCGGCCGGGTTGGCGGGGTCGAGCGGGAGATAGGCGGCACCGGACTTGAGGATGCCGAGCAGCGCCGGGATCAGCTCGGCGCCGCGCTCCAGGCTCAGCCCGACGAGCGTCTCGGGGCCGACACCGCGGGCGATCAGGGCGTGCGCGACGCGGTTGGCGCGGGCATTGAGCTCGGCGTAGGTGAGAGCGCCGTCCTCGAAGGAGACGGCCACCGCGTCGGGCGTACGCGCCGCCTGCTCCTCGAACAGCTCGTGCACGCGCCGGACCACCGGCTCGGGCACCTCCGGGGAGCCGACCAGCACGGCCCGCTCCTCGGCGCCGAGGATGTCGTACGACGACAGGGGCGCGGCCGGGTCGGCGGCGACGGCGTCCAGCAGCCGCAGCAGATGCCCGGCGAAGCGCTCGACGGTGGCCTCGTCGAACAGGGCGGTGGCGTACTCCAGTTGACCGCCGAGGGAGCCGTCGGCGCCCTCACGGACCTGGAGGTCGAGGTCGAACTTGGCGACGCTGCCGGAGCCCTCGAACGGGGTGACGTCCACACCGGGGAAGGCGAAGGCGGCGCCGCGGTCGCCGTGCATGGTGAACGCGACCTGGAACAGCGGGGTGCGGGACAGGTCGCGCTCCGGGCCGATGGCCTCGACGACCTGGGCGAAGGCGACGTCCTGGTGGTCGTAGGCGTCGAGGACGGTGGACCGGGTGCGGGCCAGCAGCTCGCCGAAGGCGGGGTCGCCGGTCAGGTCGCCGCGCATCACCAGGCTGTTGATGCCGTAGCCGATGAGCTGCTGCAGCTCGGGGCGGCCACGGCCGGAGACCACGGTGCCGACCGCGATGTCCGTGCGGCCGGTCCAGCGGGCCAGCAGGGACTGGTAGGCGGCCAGGAACAGCATGAACAAAGTGGCGTCGTGACCGGCGGCCAGCTCGCGCAGCCGGGCCGCGAGGGCGTCCGGGACCTGGAAGGCGACGGAGGCGCCCGCGCCGTCGCGCACCGCGGGACGCGGCCGGTCGGCGGGCAGGTCCAGCGGGGTCAGACCGTCCAACTGGCGCCGCCAGTAGCCGAGGTGGCGCTCGATGACCTCACCGGTCAGCTCGGCACGCTGCCAGGCTGCGTAGTCGGCGTACTGCACGGCGAGCGGGGCCGGCGTGGCTCCGGTGTACAGCTCGCCGAGCTCCTGGCCGAAGACACCGGTGGACCAGGCGTCACAGGCGATGTGGTGGAAGACGACGGCGAGGAGGTGCTCGTCGGCGGCGAGGCGGATCAGCCGCCCGCGCACCGGCCAGTGGCGGCCGAGGTCGAAGGGGCGGGCCAGGTCGGCCTCGACGAGGGCGCGGGCCTCCGCGTCACCGGCCGCCTCGGACAGCTCCAGGGGGGTGGGGCGCGGGGCGTCGACGACCTGGACGGGCTCGTCGCCGTCGAGGACGTACCGGGTGCGCAGGATCTCGTGCCGTTCCAGCAGCCCCTGCCAGGCCCGCCCGAGAGCGTCGGTGTCGAGGTCACCGCGCAGCCTCAGCACCAGCGGGACCAGGTACTCGGGGCTGTCCGGCTCCAGCCGGCTGAGGAACCACATCTGCTGCTGCCCGTACGACAGCGGCAGCGGCCGGGACCGGTCGGCGCGGGTGATCTCCGCGCGCCGTGCCGCCCCGCCCCGCCGCCCCGCGAGCCGCCGACGCAGCAACTCGGCCCGCAACGCCTCGGGATCGGCGCCCGAGACCGTGCTCTGCTCGATTTCCCCCGTGCTCATGCCTGGTGCTCCTTCAGCGATGCGTGGGTCGAAAGGTCCGTGGTGGCGTCCCGCGGCGCGCCGGGGCCGGGCCGCGCGTCCGTCGGCTGCGTGGCGTCCCGCAGCAGGTCGGCGTCGGACAGCGCGTCGATCTGCGCGAGGACGCGCTCCTCGACGGCGGCGGCGAGCCGGGCGATGGTCGGTCCCTCGAAGACCGTGCGGACGGCGAAGTCGATCTCGTACTCCTGCTGGAGGTGCGAGATGAGCCGGATGGCGAGGATGGAATTGCCGCCGATGTGGAAGAAGTTGTCGTGCGCGCCGGCCTGGACGCCGAGCAGCTCGGTCCAGATCTCGGCGATGCGCTCCTCGACCGGACCGCTCGGGGGCACGTGCCCCGCGTCCTCGGCGGCCCGGCCCGGCGCGGGCAGCGCCCGCCGGTCGATCTTGCCGTTGGCGTTGACGGGGAGGGCGTCGAGCCCGGTGAAGGTCGCCGGGATCATGTACTCCGGCAGCCGCTCCGCCAGGTGCTCGCGCAGCGCGTCGACCGGGACCGCGGCCGGGGTGCAGTAGGCGGCGAGTTCGCCGTCCACGGTCGTCACGTACGCCTCGCGCACCCCCGCGTGGGCGGCCAGCGCCGCCTGGACCTCGCCGAGTTCGACGCGGTGGCCGCGGATCTTGACCTGGTCGTCGATCCGGCCGAGGAAGGCCACGTCACCGTCGGGCAGCCGGCGCACCAGGTCGCCGGTGCGGTAGAGGCGGGCGCCCGGCGTGCCGTAGGGGTCGGGCAGGAAGCGCTCGGCGGTCAGGTCGGGGCGGTTCGCGTAACCGCGCGCCACGCCGGTGCCGCCGACGTACAGCTCGCCCGTCACACCGACCGGGACCGGCTGGAGCGCCGCGTCCAGGACGTACATGGTCATGTTGGGCAGCGGGCGGCCGATCGGCAGGACGTCCGCGATGCCCTCGGTGCCGTCGGCCGGGACCGGGTGGACGGAGGTGCCGACGGAGGCCTCGGTCGGGCCGTACTCGTTGATCAGCCGCATGTCCGGGGCGAGTTCGCGCCAGCGCTCCAGCGTGGCCCGGGTGAAGGCCTCGCCCGCCACCACCATCACCGGGGTCAGGGCGCCGGCCTGCGAGGGGCTCAGCTGGTGCGCCAGGATGTCGAGGTGACCGGGGGTCAGCTTGAGGAAGCTGAAGGGCTCGGCCTCCGCCAGGCGCTTGCCCAGCTCGGACATGTCGGTGTCCTGCGGCAGCAGGAACAGCCGCTGCCCGGTGACCAGCGGCGCCCACAGGTTGGGCACGACCAGGTCGAAGGCGACCGAGGAGAACAGGGCGCCGCCGCCGTAGTCCTCCCCCGCCAGCTCCCGCGCCGCCCAGGCGACGTGGTTGGCGAGGCCCCGGTGGTGCACCTCGACGCCCTTCGGCGTACCGGTGGAGCCGGAGGTGAAGATGACGTACGCGAGCCGGTCCAGGTCGGTGTCCCGGCTCCGCGCGGGGATCGTCGAGGGACGGACGGCGATGTCGGCGGCGTCCTCGTCGACCAGCAGCGGCCGGGCGCCGGAGTCCTGGAAGCGGTGGGCGTAGGCGGCGGAGGTGACCGCCGTCCGGGCGCCCGCGGCCGTGCACATCGCGGTGATCCGGTCGGCCGGGTAGGAGGGGTCCACCGGCACATAGGCGCCGCCGGCCTTCCACACCGCGAGCAGCGCGGTCACCAGCTCCGGGCCCCGGTCGAGCAGCACCGCGACCCGCGACTCGCAGCCCGCGCCCCGGGTGCGCAGATGGTGCGCGAGCCGGTTGGCGGCGGCGTCCAGCTCGCCGTAGGTCATCGTGCGGGTGCCGCAGGTCAGCGCGGTGCGCTCGGGGGTCTCGGCGGCCCGCTCCTCGAAGAGCTCGAAGACGGCCCTGTCGTCGAAGGGGAACGTGGTGTCGTTCCACTCGGTCAGCAGCCGGCCGCGCTCCTCGGCGGAGAGCAGGTCGACGGTGCCGAGCGGGGTGTCCGGCGCGGCGGCGACCCGCTCCAGCAGGGTGAGGAAGTGGCCGGTCATCCGCTCGGCGGTGGCGCGGTCGAACAGTGAGGTGGCGTACTCCAGGACACCGTCCAGCGAGCCGTCGGGGGTCTGCCGCATGAACAGCGACAGATCGGTCTTGGCGACCTGCCAGGCCTCGGTGAACGCGGCGAGGTCGGCGTCGGCGGTGACGACACTGGTGACGCCCTCGCTGTGCAGGTCGAAGGCGACCTGGTAGAGCGGCGTGCGGGACAGGTCGCGCTCGGGCTGCAGCTCGTCGACGAGCCGCTCGAACGGCAGCTCCTGGTGGACGAGGGCGGCGCGGGCCGCGTCCCGGACCCGGCCGAGGGCCTCGGTGAAGCCGACCTCGGGGCCGAGTCCGCAGCGCACGATCAGCGAGTTGAGGAAGAAGCCGACCATGTTCTCGGTCTCGGGCCGGGTGCGGCCCGCGACCGGGGTGCCGACCGGCACGTCCCACTGCCCGCTGTAGCGGGCGACGAGGGTCGCGTAGGCGGTGAGCAGCGTCATGAACGGGGTGGCGCCGTTCTCGCGGCCCAACTCGGTGAGCCTGCCCGCGACCTCGGGGCTGATGCGGAACGGCACGACCGCGCCGCGCGGGTCGCGGACCGCCGGGCGGGGTCGGTCGGTGGGCAGGTCCAGCGGGGCGATGCCGTCCAGGGCGGTGCGCCAGTGCGTCAGCTCCCGCTCGACGACCTCCTCGGTGAGCCGGGCGTGCTGCCAGGAGCCGTAGTCGGCGTACTGCAGGGCGAGGGCGGGCAGTTCGGCCCCTTCGCACAGCGCGCGCAGCTCCCGCTCCAGCAGAACGGTCGACCAGCCGTCGCAGGTGATGTGGTGCAGGGTGAGCAGCAGCAGGTGGTCCTCGCCCGGGATCCGGACCAGCAGCGCCCGCCACAGCGGGCCCTCGGCGAGGTCGAAGCCGCGCGCGAACTGCTCGCCGAACAGGGCGGCGACGCCGTCGGCGGTCGCGTCCTCGACGCGCAGCTCGACGCCCAGGGCGCCGGGCGCGTCGATGACCTGGCGCGGCTCACCGCCCTGGCTGACGTACCGGGTGCGCAGCGGCTCGTGCCGGGCGGCCAGCGCGTCGAGCGCGGACCGTACGTCGTCGGCGGCGAGGGAGCCGGGCAGGCGCAGGAAGAGGGGGGCGACCCACTCGGGGCTGCCGGGGTGCATCCGGTCCAGGAACCACAGCCGGCGCTGACCGGAGGACAGGGGCAGTTCGCCGGTGCGCGGGACGGCGACGATCGCGTCCCCGTCCGCGACGGGCTTGCCGATGAGCCGGGCCTGCGCCTCGACCGTCGTGGCCGCGAACAGGCCGCGCAGGGAGACCTTCTCGCCGGACGCGGCGCGCAGCCGCGAGGCGAGCCGGGTCAGCTGCAGAGAGGTGCCGCCGAGGGCGAAGAAGTCGTCGTGGGCGCCGACCCGGTCCTGGCCCAGCAGCTCCGCCCAGACCCCGGCCACCAGCTCCTCGGCGGTGTCGCGCGGGGCGGTGAAGGCGGGCTGCCCCGCGGCGGTGATCTCCTCGGCGGAGGGCAGGCGCGCGCGGTCGACCTTGCCGCTGGGCAGCAGCGGGAAAGCGTCCAGCACGTGGAAGAGGGCGGGCACATGGCTGTCCGGCAGCCGCTCGGCGAGGAAGGCGCGCAGCTCGGCGGGGTCGACGGAGCCGGTGAGATGGGCGGCGAGACGCTTGCCGCCGTCCTCGGCGGGGTAGGGCACGACGACCGCGCCGGTGACGTCGGGGTGAGCGGCGAGCGCGGCCTCGACCTCGCCGGGCTCGATGCGGACGCCGTTGACCTTGACCTGGTGGTCGAGGCGGCCCAGGTACTCCAGGGTGCGGTCGGCCCGCCAGCGGACCTGGTCGCCGGTGCGGTAGAGGCGGGCGCCGGGCTCGGCGGCGTACGGGTCGGGCACGAACCGCTCGGCGGTCAGGTCGGGGCGGCCCGCGTAGCCGCGGGCGACGCCGACACCGCCCGCGTACAGCTCGCCGGGGACGCCGACGGGCACGGGGGCGAGGTTGGCGTCGAGGACCAGGACCCGCAGGCCGGGCAGCGGCCGGCCGATCGGGACCGGGCCGGTGGTGAGCCCGGGGTCGACGAGCTGGGCGGTGACGTCGATGGAGCACTCGGTGGGGCCGTAGGTGTTCCACACCTCCAGGCCGCTTCCGGCCCGCTCGCGCAGCCGCGTGACCAGCTCGGCGTGCAGGGCCTCGCCGGCCGAGAACAGCAGCCGCAGCGAGCCGCAGCCGGTGAAGTCGCCCTCCTCGACGAGGAGCCGGAGCACCGACGGCACGACCTGCAGGACGGTGACGTCGTGCGCGGCGACCGCGCGCAGCAGCGCCGCCGGGTCGCGTTCGGCGCCCGCCGGCGCGAGCACGACGGTGCCGCCGCTGACGAGCGGGGCGAAGATCTCCCACACGGCGGCGTCGAAGCCGATGGTGGTCTTGTGCAGCACCCGGTCGCCCGCGCCGAGCGCGTGCCGCTCGACGGTCCAGCCGACCCGGTTGGCGATGCCCGCGTGCGTGACGGCGACGGCCTTGGGCTTGCCGGTGGAACCGGAGGTGAAGACGGCGTAGGCGACACCGGCGGGGTCGGCGGCGGGCAGCTCGGGGGCGTCGGCCGTCCCAGGCTCGGAGTCCGTGTCGGAGTTCACGGACGCCGGGACGTGCCGCGCGCCCGCCCGCGCGGCCAGGGCGGACAGCTCGGGGCCGGAGACGAGCAGCGCCGCCCCGGCCTCGCGGACCAGCTCCGTCAGGCGCGCGGGCGGCTGGGCGGGGTCGAGCGGGACGTAGCCCGCTCCGGCCCGCCAGACGCCCAGCAGCGCGACGACCAGGTCGACGCTGCGGGGCAGGGCCACCCCGACGAGCGTCTCCGGGCCCGCGCCCAGGTCCCGCAGACGGGCGGCCAGGCGCAGCGACGCACGGTCCAGTTCCTCGTACGTCACCACCTTGGCGCCGTCCACGACGGCGGCCGCGCTCGGGGTACGGAACGCCTGCTCGGCGAAGCGTTCCGACAGCAGTTCGGCGTTCACGGTTACTCCTGTCACAGACCTGGGCGTGGGTGGGCGGGGTATCAGGCCGCGGACGACTCGTGCATCCGGCGGCGCAGGCTCGCCGGGCGCATGTCGGTCCACACCTCGGAGATCCGGGCCAGGCACTCCTCGCGGGTGCCCTCGGTGCCCTCGGCGTGCCAGCCGGCGGGCAGCTCACGGCCGGCGGGCCACAGCGAGTACTGCTCCTCGTCGTTGAACACCACGCGCTGGCGGGGGCCCTCGTTCTGGACGTCGCTCATCACAACTCCTTGCAGGTGAAGGTCATTTGACGGAAGGTCGAAACAGGTGTCAGGCGGTGAGGAAGTCCTCGACGCGGGTGCCGAGCCCGCGCCGGGCGGCCTCCTCGCGCACGAACTCGGCGAGGGCGATGTCCAGCACGCCCAGGCCGAACGGCGAGAACACGACCGGGGTGCCGGCCTCCCGGCGCAGCTCGGCCGTGCCGCGCAGCAGCGCGCCGATCGGGGCGGCGACGAAGTCACGGTGGCCGACGGCCTGCTGGGCGAGGTCGAGGGAGGTGCGCTCGCGGCAGACGTGGTCGGTGTCGTCGACGACGTTGACCGCGCCGAGGATCGTCTGCGCGGTCAGGTCCCGCAGGGAGACGTGCAGCACCGTGGTGTCGGGACCGCAGTCGGCCAGGTCCATGTGCGGGGTGGCGGCGGTCGTGGCGAGCGAGACGAGGCGGTGCGCGCCGAGCGCCGCGGCGAGGTCGGTCACCGGGTACGCCTTGACGTCCGGCGCGACCTCGCGGCACTGCTCGGCGAAGGCCTCGGCGCGGGCCGGGTCGGTGTCGTACAGGGCGGCCTCGGTGAGGCCGGGCAGGGCTGCGGCCAGGAAACGCAGGATCTCCCGGTTGATCACCCCGCAGCCGATGAGCAGCACGGACGCGGGCGGGTTACCGGCGGTCAGCTCCCGGGCGGCGAGCGCGGCGCTGGCGGCCGTCCGCCTGGCCGAGATCACCGACCCCTCGACGAGGGCCACGGGGTGACCGGTGTCGAGGGAGTTGAGCACGACGGCGGCGCTGGCCCGCTCGGTCCCGGCGCTCACGTTGCCCGGGAACGAGGAGATCCACTTCATCCCGGCGACGGGCCGCTCCCCGCCCCGGTAGGCGGGCAGGCCGATGATCCGGTCCCGGGCGTGCCGCTCCTCGGGGAAGCGGAGGAAGGTGGAGTGCGGCAGGGACGTGAGCCCTTCGTCGTGCAGCCGGTAGGTCTCGGCGACGAGGTCGATGATCTCCGTCTCCCGGCCGGACAGCACGTCCGTCACATCGGCACGCCGGAGAATCAGCATGGGGTTCCCTCTCTCAGGGGCGGATCGGATGCCTCGATGCTCCGACCGGCCGCTATATGGGGCCTATACGCCGCGTTCGGCCTCGAGGTCGTACAGCGCGGTGCCCGCGAGCAGGGGGTCCTGCGTCACCCGTACGTCGAAGCCGTGGCCGTGCAGCAGCCGTCGTACGGCGTCCAGCCGGCCGTCCTCGTCGTGCACCTCGGCCACGACGGCGCGCACCCGCGGCCAGTGCGCGGCGTCGAGGCCGCGCAGCACGTCCAGCTCGGCGCGCTCCACGTCGACCTTCAGCAGGTCGACGCGGTCGAGGCCATGGCGCTCGACGAGCGTCGAGGCGGTGACGGCGGGCACGGTGAACTCGACGCCGTCGTGCAGCCCTTCGAGCAGCTCACCGGCGTCCTCGGGGCCGATCCCGCTGTTGTGCAGGAAGGCCCGGGTGATGTCGTCGTCGGCGGCCCGGTCGGCGTACAGGCCGGAGTTTCCGGGCGCCTCGGGGTAGTAGGTGAAGCGCAGCGAGCCGGGGCGGTCGGAGACGGCGGCGCACTCGGTGTGCCAGTCGCCGTCCGCGTGCTCGGCGAGGTTGCGGCGCAGACAGGCGTGCAGGGCCGGGGCCGGTTCGGCGGCGACGATGCGCAGGCCGGGCGTGGTGCGGGCGCAGAGCACCGACATGAGGCCGACGTTGGCGCCGATGTCGAGGAGCGTGTCGCCGGGGCGCAGCCGCCGGGCGGCGCGGTGGTAGCCGCCGGGCGGCAGCATCTCCCGCCACATCGCCACGGCGGCCGGGCCGTTCACGCACCACACCACGGGCCCCTCGGGCAGTTCCTGGCGCAGCGGAACGGCGGCGTCGGTCATGGCGTCCCCGCCCCGAGGGCCAGCAGGAAGTCCAGGTCGGCCGCGGCGGCCAGCGGAACCTCGGCGGCCCGGGCGTCCGGGGTGTCCAGGGACGCCTCCAGCAGGCGCAGCCAGGTGTCGCGGAAGCACTCGACGGTCGCCGCGTCGAAGAGGTCGGTGTTGTAGCGCAGGACGGCCCTGAAGCCCCGGCTGTCCTGGAGGACCTCGGCCGTGAGGTCGAGCTGGCCCTCCTGCTGCGGTACGTCGCACAGTTCGGCGCGCAGCCCGCCGAGCCGGACGGGACCCTCGTACAGCCCCGGGACCGGCAGCCGGTCGGCGGCGACCAGGGTGCAGGAGATCCGGAACAACGGGCCGCCGGTGTCGATGAGTTCGACGGGCAGCCGGGCGTGCGCGAGCCCGGACCTGAGCTGCGTCTGGGCCTCCTCCACGGCCGCGAGGAGGGTCGTACTCCCGGTGAACCGGGCGGCCATGGGCAGGGCGTTGACGTAGTAGCCGACGGCCTGGCGGCTGCGCGGGGTGAAGCGGGTGGTGGCCGGGCAGCCGATGAGGAAGCCGTCGCCGGCCCCGAGCCGGTGCAGGGCCGTCTGGAACATGCCGAGCAGCCAGGCGAACGGCGTCACCGCGCGCCCGGCGGCCGCCTCGAAGAGCCGCGCCGCCGTGGGGTGGGGGACGTCGAGCTCGACGGTCGCGCCGTTGAGGGTGCGCTGCTCCGGCCGGGGCCGGTCGGTGGGCAGGGCGGCGGGCCCGAGCCCGGCGCACACCCGGCGCCAGTGCTCGGCGGCCCGCCGCCCGCGCGGGGAGGCGATGAACTCCTCCTCCGCCAGGACGTGTTGGTCCCATTCGACGGGTTCGCCCGGCTCCGCCGCCGTCCCCTCGTAGGCGGCGAACAGGTCCCGCACCAGCAGCCACTGCGAGGTGGCGTCGCTGACGATGTGGTGGGTGACGGTGACCAGCACGGCGTCGTCCTCGGCCCGGCGCAGCAGCACCGCCCGGAACGCGCCCTCGGAGGCGAGCCGGAACGGCTCCTCGCCGGCCCGCCGGGCGAGCCGGAACAGCTCCTCGTCCCCGGCGCCCGGCACCTCGCGCACATCGAGCCGTACGGCGTCGGCGGGCACGGTGACCCGGACCGGGCCGTCCTCGCCCGCCGGGAACCGGGACCGGAGCAGTTCGTGCCGCTCGGCCAGCGCGGTCAGCGCCCGCTGGAGCAGGCCGGTGTCCACTCGGTCGCGCAGCCGTACCGCGAGGACGACGTTGTAGGCGGGGCTGTCCGGGTCGAGCTGGTGGGTGAGCCAGAGCCCTTCCTGGCCGACGGAGACGCGCACGGTTCAGCCCTTCCACAGATGGGACACGTCACCGAAGTTCCGCCGCACCCACGTGTCGTCGTAGATCGTGTCCAGGTAGCGGTCGCCGCCGTCCGGGAAGACGAGGACGCAGTTCGATCCCTCGGGGATCCGGTCGCGCAGCTTGCTCAGCGCGGCCACGGTCGCCCCGGAGGAGCCGCCGGCCAGCACCGCCTCCCGGCCGATGAGCCGGCGGCAGGCGACGACGCACTCCAGGTCGGAGATGTGCACCACCTCGTCGGCCGCCGAGGCGTCCATCAGCGGCGGGACGACGGACGCGCCGTGCCCCGGGATCAGCCGCTGGGTGGACTCCAGGCCGAAGATCGCGCTGCCCAGGGCGTCCACGGCGACGATCGTGGTGTCCAGGCCCCGGGACTTGATGTGGTCGCGGCAGCCGCGCAGGGTGCCGAAGGTGGACACCGAGCAGAACAGGTAGTCGACGCGGCCGTCGAGGGCCTCCTCGATCTCCCGCATGGTGGTCTCGTGGGCCTTGGGGTTGAGCAGGCTCGCGTACTGGTTGGGCCAGTACGACCCGGGCGTCTCGGCGACCAGCTCGCGCACCCGGCGCAGCCGTACCGGCAGGTACTCGCCGGTCAGCTCGTCGCGGTCGGTGACGATCTCCACCTCGGCGCGGAAGGCGCGCAGGATGGCGAGGTTCTGCTCGGTGGTCTTGCCGTCGACCACGCAGATGAAGCGCAGCCCGAAGTAGCGGCAGATCTGCGCGAGTCCGACGGCCAGGTTGCCGGAGCTGGACTCGACGATCACCGAACGTCCCGGCTCCACCTCACCGCTGCGGATGGCCGCGAGCAGCATGCCGAGCGCGGAACGGTCCTTGATGCTGCCGCCCGGGTTGAACCGCTCGATCTTGGCGAAGACCCGGGAGCCGAGGTCCGGCAGCAGCCTCCGGAGTTCCACCAGAGGGGTGTTGCCGACGGTCGAAAGTATGCCGGGGAAGGTTTTCTCGGGCACGGCTGTCTCTTCCCGTCAGTCGGCCTGCGCGGCCAGTTCGGCCGCGAGGTACGCGGTGATCGCGTCGATCGTCGGGTGGTCCCAGGCCATGGTCGGCTCGACGATGAGACCGAAGCGGTCCTCGACGTCGCCGCAGAGGGTGAGGGCGTAGACGGAGTCCAGGCCCAGCTCGGCGAGCTGGGCGCCCTCGTCGAGGTCGGCGGGGCTGCGCTCCAGGTAGTAGGCGACGCGGTCGACGAGCCAGGCGCGGATCGCCTGCGGGGCCGTGTCGACGGCGGTGACGGTGGTCTCGTTCACGGGGTGTCTCCTCGGTCGGGGGCGGAGCGGCGGGCGAGCCGTCCGCGGAACAGGTCGAAGGTCAGGTCGGCCTCGTGCCGCTCGGCCAGTTCGTCCGCCAGCCGCTGTACGAGGGGTTCGGGCAGGGGGCCGTGGCGCAGCCCGAGGCGCTGGGCGAGCCGGTGCAGGGCGGCGCCGGCCCACGACGGGCCGGCGGTGAAGCCGTCCTCGGCGTGGCGCCGGACGCCGAGGACCGCGGCGGCCGCGAGCAGCAGGGTGTAGCGCTCGGCGAGCAGGAAGGCGCGCCGCCCGGCGACGGGCGTCCGGTCGCGCGGCGGCAGGGCGGCGGCGCGGCGGGCGAGATCGCGGAGCTCGGCGGCGAACAGTGCGGTGAGCTCACCGAGTTCGGGATGGTCGGCCGGCTCCCGGAGGAGCTGTCCGCCGAGGGAGTCCGCGCCGCGCGTGGTCAGTTCCAGGCGGCCGAAGTCGAGGGCGGGCAACGGGTCGTCGAGCCGGAACAGCGCGTCGGGTGCGGGTGCCGCGGACCCGGCGAGAAGCCGGTCGGCGAGCCTCGGCAGCTGCGGGACGATGTTCGACAGACACACCGAGCCGCTGGCATGCGCGAGCGCCACCACCGGCAGGTCCCGGGCGGCCTTCTGGAAGACGGCGTACGGCCCCTCCCGCAGATAGCTGCGCGCGCCGAGCACGGTGCCGAGCCGGTAGGAGCTGTCCTGGAGGAACTTCGGCACCAGGTACTTCACGGCGGCGGACCGCACACTGCACTCGTCCGGCGTCAGATGCAGCGACCTCGCCGCCACGGCGGACACGGCGTCGCAGACGAGGAGGTCGACGAAGGCGTCCACCAGGGCCGCCCGCACCTCGGGGAGTTCGGCGACGGGACGGCCGTACAGCCGCCGTCGTACGGCGAAGTCCAGGACCGTGCGCAGTTGGGTGTCGCCGACCCCGACGACCATGCCCGGCAGCACGCTGCGGGTCACCTGGAAGACCTTCAGCACGGTCTCCATGGCGGCGCCGCGTTCCCCGAGGAGGGCGTCGGCGGGGACCGTGTGGTCGTCGAAGTCGATCCCGCCGAGCCGGCAGCCGCGGACGCCGGAGGTGGGGTAGCGCCGGGCACGGTCGGCCCGGTCGTCGAGGTCGACCAGGAAGTGGGAGTGGCCCCGGCTGCCGGGCCCGTCACCGGTGCGGGCGAAGAGCACGGCGGCCTCGGCGCGGCCGATGTTGTTGACCAGCTGCTTTCCGCCGCTGAGGACGTGCCCGTCCGGGGTCGACCGGGCGGACAGGGAGATCCGGGCGAAGTCGCTGCCGTGGTCGAGCTCGGTGTAGGCGGCGGCGATGCGCCCCCCGCCGAGCAGGAGGCCGGCGGCGCGCCGTCGCTGCGCGTCACTGCCGTCGGCCCACACGGGCAGCCCGGCGATGAAGCTGGTGACGCCGTGCCCGATCCCGAGCGCGCAGTCCCGCCGGAACAGGGCACGCATCAGCAGCGCGAACCGATCGGCGCGCTCGAAGCGCCCCCCGAGGGCCGCGGGCACGAACTCGGCGGCCAGCCCGTACTCCGCGAGCGCGCGCTCCCCCTCGGGCAGCAGCTCGCCTCGCTCGTCGGCGGCGAGCACGGCGGCGAGGCCGAGTGGATTGGCCGGGTCGTGCGGGTCACCGAGCAACGCCTCCAGACGGCCGATGCGCTCGAGGACAGGGATTGTGGCGGCGGGGGTCGTGGCGGCGGGGGCGGTCAGCAGATCGGTCATGCCACGTCCTTCGTCGAGCGGTCGGTCCGGGCCTCCGCCAGGGGGCAGGGCAGCAGGGAGAACAGCAGGCCCTCGTCGTACTGGGCGTGCAGGGCGGGCAGCAGGGCGTCCAGGGCCGGGCCGTCGAGGTCGTCCAGGTCCGGTTCGGCGGTGAGACGGCGGGTGACGCGGGCGAGGACGGCGTCGAGCCAGGCGGCGTCCTGCCACAGCGGGCCCGTGGCACGGTCGGTGCCGGTGTTCTCCAGCCACAGGTGCAGAGCGGCGGCCCCGGCGTACACGAGCGCGTAGCGGCGGGCGGCGGCGAAGGCCGGCGGGGGTACCGCGCGGGCGGTGTGCCGGTGGGCGGCGAGCTCCTCGTGCAGCTCGCCGGCGAGGGCGAGGAGGTGTTCGGCGCGGGCGGCGACGGCGGGCGGCGCGAGGGCGCGGGCCCGCTCGACGGCGTCGGGCAGCGACTGGACCACGGCGATGCCCGAGCGCGCGTACAGCGTGAGCCGTCCGTGGTCCAGCTCCGGCACCGGCCCGTCCAGGCGGGCGGCGGCGGCCACCGCGTCCCGGTCGGCGGACCGCCGGCGCCAGCCGCGGGCGAGCGCCGGGAACTGGTTGATCAGGGAGTTGAGGTTGACGGCCGTACTGCCGTCGAAGATGCCGACGATCCGGTGGTCGCGCTCCAGCTTCTGGAAGGCACCGTCCGCGAAGTCCTCGGTCAGCATCGCGCGGGCCCCGAGCAGCGAGCGCAGCGCGCCGATCACCTCGTCCCCCAAGGTCGGCACCAGGTACTTCACCACCGCCGAGACCGCGCTCAGCTCCTCGGTGAGGGTGTGCGCGGACCGCGTGGCGACCAGGCTGACGGCCTCCATGGCGAGCAGGTCGGCGTGGGCCTCGGCCAGGGTGCGGGCGGCGTGCGGGAGATCGGCGAGCCGGCGCTGGTAGAGCCGGTGGGAGCGGGCGAAGTCCAGGGCGATCCGCAGCGCGTGGTCGGTCATGCCGAGCGACATCGCCGAGCAGAGGGTACGGGTGATCTGGAACCCCTTGAGGATGACCTCGAGCCCCTCACCCTCCCCGCCGACGAGCGCGTCCGCGGGCAGCTCGGCCCCGTCGAAGGCGATACCGCTGATGTCGGCTCCGCGCACACCGTGGGTCGGCACCTTGCTCAGCGGACGCCAACTGCCGGGCGCGAGACGCGCCTTGTCGACGAGGAGCATGCTGAAGCCACGGCTGCCCCCACCCGCTTCGGTACGGGCCAGCACGCACAGCAGCTCGGCCCGCGTGGCGTTGTTGATCAGCCACTTCTCGCCGTACAGCCGCCAGCCGCGCTCGGTGCGCTCGGCCCGCAGCTCCCCGGCGAGCACATCGCTGCCGTGCTCCCGCTCGGTGAGCGCCAGCGAGACGACGGCACCGTCGGCGACCCGCCGCCCGAGCGCGGCGGCCTGCTCCGGCCGCCCCGCCACCCACACGGAGACGGCACCCAGATACGTCTTGACGTGCCCGAGCGCCACGGTGAAGTCACGTCGGCCCAGCGTGCGGATGAGCTGCGACAGCTCCTCGCTGGACCGCAGCGCACCGCCGTACCGCGCGGGCGCGAACCAGCGCGGCACCCCGAGCGCGTCCAGCGCCCGGCAGACGTCCGCGGGGAAGGCCTCGGCGCGGTCGAGTTCGGAACTGCGCGCGTAGGTGAAGGGGTTGGCCGGGTCACGGGGGTCCCCGAGCCCGGTCTCCAGCTCCCGCACGAGGGCGTACGGCTCCCAGGGCGCAGCCACCAGGTCCGCGACGTCGGGTGCCACCTCCTGGTGCAGGGACTGGAGTTCCCCGGCCAGGAACAGCTTCCGCATGAGCGTGCGCTGGATCTTGCCGCTGGTGGTGCGCCGGATCCGCCCGGAGCGCACCAGCACGAGCCCGCCGACCCGGACGCCGAGCCGCCGCGCGAGCTGGGCGCGGGCCCTGCGCGCGAGGGCGGCGAGCGTGTCCGCGTCGACACCGCGGCTGCGCACCTCCTGCACGGCGACGATCTCCTCGCCGGCGCCGCCCTTGGACCGTACGGCGAACACGGCGGCGGGCAGCCCGTCGAACGCCTCGTCGGTCTCGCGCAGTTCGCGCTCGATGTCGTGCGGGTAGAGGTTCCGCCCGTGCACGATGATCATTTCCTTGATGCGCCCCGTGACGTACAGCTCGCCCGAGCGCAGGGCGCCGAGGTCGCCGGTGCGCAGGAAGCCGCCGTCGCCGCCCTCGATGACGGCGCCGAAGGTGCGGGCGGTCTCCTCGGGCCGGTTCCAGTAGCCGAGCGCCACGCTGTCCCCGCGGATCCAGATCTCGCCCACGCGCCCGTCGGGCAGCTCGGCGAGGCTGTCCGGGTCGACGACCCGCACATCGAGCCCGCGCACGATGCCACTGCTCGCCAACTCCTGGGTGTGACCCTCGCCTTGACGGACCTCGCCGCGGCCGAGGGCGTCGGGGTCGGCGGACAGGACGGTGGGCGGTCGGTCGGCGGGGGTGCCGGAGACGTAGAGGGTGGCCTCGGCCAGTCCGTAGCCGGGCAGCAGGGAACTCGCCTTGAAGCCGGCCGGGGCGAACCGCTCGGCGAACGCGGCGAGGGTCGCGGCGTCGACGGGTTCGGCGCCGTTGCAGGCGTAGGTCCAGCTCGACAGGTCCAGGTCCGCGGTCTGCTCCTGCGACAGACGGCGCGCGCACAGGTCGTAGGCGAAGTTGGGGGCGCAGCTGATGTCGGCGCGGTGCTTCTCGATGAGCCGCAGCCAGGACACGGGCCGCTTGAGGAAGTCGGTGGAGGACATGAGCACGGCGGTGCCGCCCAGATAGAGCGGGGCGAGCATCATCGCGATGAGGCCCATGTCGTGGTAGGCGGGCAGCCAGCTGCACCAGGTCATGTCGCCGTGCCAGCCGTGGCTGTCGCGCATCAGCCCGAGGTTGTGCACGAGCGCGCCGTGCGACACCATCACGCCCTTGGGGTCGGAGGTGGACCCGGAGGTGTACTGAAGAAAGCAGAGCGTGCCGGGCTCCACGGGCCGCTCGACCCAGGACTCGGGATCCCCGTCCTCCTCGGCCCGCTCGACGGTGAGGGCCCGCATGCCGTCCAGGGACCGCTCCACGGCCGGGGCGGTGGCGGTGTCGGTGAGCACGAGCCGCGCCCCGGTGTCGGCGGCGATGGCCGTCGTACGGGACTCCTGGCGCCCGAAGCCTCCGGGCGCGGGCACGGGAACGGGCACCGCACCGGCGTACAGACAGCCGAGGAAGGCCCGCAGAAAACCGGTACCGGCGGCGCAGGAGACGAGGACGCGGTCCCCGGGCGAGACGGTACGCCCGAGAACATCGGCCACGGCTCGGGCCCGGCGGTCCAACTCGGCGTAGGAAACGTCCTCTTCGGCGGCGGCGGCCTGAAAGCGCACGGCGCTGCGTTCGGGCGCGGCACCAACCCTCCGCCGCACCGCGCCGACCAACCCCTCGAACCGGTCCACCCCAACTCCCCACGTCCAAAGACCACTTGAGGCCACACAAACCCACCCGCGACCTAGCACCCAGCGAACAGCGGAGGGCTATGCGGCACCTATATGTCCGTTACGTCGGCATCCCTCGGGCGAACCCGCCCGCACGCCGGCCCCGGAGCGCCCGCGCGCGAAAGCCCGGCAGCGGAAAGGCCGCCGTACCGACGCCGGGGGGTTGGCGTCAGTACGGCGGCCCTCAAGAGGCGCCGCCGGCCCGGGGGAAGGCTCAGCCGCACCCGCCCGCATGCCCGTCCTCGACGGACGCGGGCGCCAAAGCCGGAACCCCGGAAACCTCCGAGGCCCCGACAAGATCCGCACCACTCTTCGCCGACAGTGCCGCGGCGAACGCGGGCAACCGGTCGACTCCCCAGTACTTGTCGAAGTGATCCACGAAGAACGGCACCCCGAAGACCCCGTCCCGCTGGATCTCGAGCAGCACCCGCACACCCTCCGCCCGCAACGAGGAGTCGTCCGAGGCAGAGGCCAGCTCCTCCCCGTCCAGACCGAGTTCCGCGCCGAACCCCCCGATCACCGCCCGATCGCACACATCGAGCCCCAGCTCCCAGCGGGCCCGCTGCGCGAGCGCGATGAACTCCGGACCCCTGCCGTGCCGGGCCGCCGCGAGATACCCCAGATGCGGCACCTCCCACACCGGCTCCCGGTCCACCGGCCAGCTGAAGGACAGCCCCCGCTCGGCCGCCAGCCGCCGTACGTCCTGAAGGATGTACCGATGCTTCTCGGGGGACATCGGCGTGTACGGGAACGCCCCCTTCGCCTCCGCCAGGAGCTTCCGGCTCAATTCGTCCGGCTCGAAGAACGGCACCCACTCCACCGCCTCGGCCACCCCCGGATACCGGTCCAGCAGGTCCCGGTAGGCGAGCCACGAGTACGGGCTGCGCAGCGAGAAGTAGAACCGGGGCGGACGCCTGCGCCGGACCCGGCCACCGCCCCCGGACGCGGTGCTCACAGCGCGATGCCCCCGTCCACCTGGAACACCTGCCCGGTGATGTAGGACGCCTGGGACGACAGCAGGAAGGCGACCAGCGAGGCGACGTCCTCCGGCTGCCCGAACCGCTTCAGCGGAATCCGCCCGAGCATCTCCTTGGCCACCTTCGGCGGCAGTACGGAGGTCATGTCGGTGTCGATGAACCCGGGCGCGACCGCGTTCGCCCGGATCCCGTGCCGCCCCGCCTCCTTGGCGAAGGAGCGGGTGAACCCGATGATCCCGGCCTTGGACGCCGAGTAGTTGGTCTGCCCCGCGTTGCCCGCGACCCCGGCGACCGAGGACAGCGTGACGACGGCACCGCCGCCCCGCTTGACCATCGGGAAGGCCACGGCCCGGCACAGGTTGAACGTGCCGTCGAGGTTGGTGCGCACCACCGCGTCCCAGTCCTCCTCCGGCATCAGCACCAGCGGACTGTCCTTGGTGATGCCGGCCGAGGTGACCGCCGCCGAGGCCGGCCCCAGCTCGTCCTCGGCCGCGGCGACGAACTCCCTCACCTGCGCGCCGTCGGTGACGTCCACGCGCCGCGTCAGCACGCGCCGGCCCAGTTCGCGCACCTCCTTCTCGACCAGGGCGGCGGACTGCTCGTCGGAGCGGTAGCAGAAGCCGATGTCGTAGCCGTCGGCGGCCAGCCGCTGCACGACCGCGCGGCCGATGCCCCGCGACCCGCCGGTGACCAGCGCGACCTTGTCGGCGGTTTCACGATGGGACATGGTGGTCCTCTCCTCACACAGTCAGCAGGGCGCGATCGGGCGCCGGAAGCAGCTCGTTGACATCGCGCAGGGCCACCACGAACGCGCCGATCCGCAGCACCTCACGCCCGCCGGCGTACGTCTCGCCCGCGAGGATCGCCGTCTCGTCGACGGCCTTGACCAGCCGTACCCGGTGCTCCAGCACGTCGCCGGGGTAGGCGCGGGCGGAGAAGGCCACCTCGCCTATGGAACCGGCGAGTTCCACCTTCCCGGCGAGCACGTCCGGGTTGGGGTTCTCCCACACCGACAGCAGGACCGCGGACTGCGCCCAGGACTCGATGACGAGGGAGGTCGGGTAGGCGTAGTCCTCGGCGGCGGCGTCCTGGCCGAGCGGCGCGTAGCACGGCTCGTTGCCGGAGATCGCCTTGTACGCGGTCAGCGACTGGCCGGGGACGACGTCCACGACCCGGTCCACCAGGAGGATCTCGCCCCGGTGCGGAATGGTGTTCTTGATCCGCTCGATGCCGTGCGTGCTCACGGGGTCTCCTCGTCCGGGTTCTGCTTCGGGCGGTAGCGCAGCTTGATGTCGGCGACCTTGCCGCGGTTGGTGGCGACGGCGGCCTTGATCAGCAGCCCGGCGGCGTTGTCCGTGACCTTCACGTCGGCGCGGACGCGGTCACCGGGGAAGACGGGACGGTGGAACCGGCAGCGGTCCATGGCGACGAGCTCGACCTCGCCGTCGCCCTCCCGCGTCTCACGGGCCCGGCCGTGGGCCCAGGTCCGCACGGTCCGGTCGGCGGCCTCGATGAGGAACACGCCCGGCAGCACCGGGAATCCGGGGTAGTGCCCGGCGACGATCGGCCCGTCGACGGGCGCGTCGAACGCGGTGACCGCCCCGTCCGGACCGGTACGGATCAGCTCCAGCTCGCCCAGCGGCGTGGCGGCGCTCATGCCGAGGCCTCCTTCTTGGCGGAGAGCAGCGTGTAGGTGTCGCCGAGGGAGGTGATCGAGGTCAGCTCGGACTCGGCGAGCCGCACGCCGTACTCCTTCTCCAGGCGCACCGCGATCTCCAGCGCCATCAGCGAGTCGACGTCCAGATCCTCCACGAAGTGGGCGTCGTCGGTGACTTCGGCGACGTCGAGGTCCAGCACATCGGCGACCAGCTCCCGCAGCTGCTCCTTGTCGAGAGCGGCGAGCGCGGGGGCGACAACAGACTCGGTCATGGAAAACACACGTCCTTCCGGATGGTGGTTGGCGTACGAGTAGTGAATGAGGACCCGTCGCAGCCGATGGGCCCGACGACGGGCGGCGGCGATCACGCGGATCCCCGGGAACGACCGGCGGCACCGGGCCGGCCGGCATACGAGGCCCGCCCGACGACCCGCCGCACCCGAGCGGCCCGCCGACGATCCGCCCCGAGGGCGACAACGGCCCCCTCGGGGCGCCCGGCACCGCCCGGGACACCGCCGTACGAACGGCGTGCCGCGAGCTGCCGGCGGGCCGCGGGCGACGCGGTCACGGGGTGGCTCGCAGGATCGTCGCGCCCGCCTGGCCGTCCGGGTCGACGGAGGTGATGAGGACAGGGCCGTCCACGCCGGAGGCGAGGGCCGCGGCGAGTTGGAGGGAGGCGGAGGCGGCACCGCAGTCGCCGACCAGGCGGCGCAGCCGCAGCCGGGGCGGGCGCTGCTCGCCGAACAGCTCGGCCAGCGCCGCGTCCTCGCGGGCGCCGAGCGGCCCGCCACTGTCCGAGGGCACCAGGAGCGCGATCTCGTCGACCGCGACGTCGGCCTCCTTCAGCGCCTCGGTGGCGGCCCGCGCGACAGCGCCCTGCGCCCGCTCCACGTCGGAGAAGGCGATGAACCGCGACGCGGCGATCGACGCCAGCGCCGTACGGCCGTGCGCGCGGGCCCGCTCGGCGGACTCCAGCAGGAACAGCGCGCAGCCCTCCCCGAGCGGTCCGGCCGGCTGGCGGTACGCGGAGCCGGTCCGGGCCCGGTACTCCAGCCAGGCGCGCTCGGCCGAGAACTCCTCCACCGCCCCGCACAGCACCGCCTCGCAGTGCCCCTGCCGCAGCAGCCGCGTCGCGTAACTGAGGGCGAGCAGCCCGGTCGGGGCGCCACCGGCCACCGTGGTGTTGGGCCCGCGCAGGGTGTGCCAGATGGCGCTCTGTCCGGCCGCACGGTTCATCACCGTGTTGGGGAACAGCGCCGGATCGACGTGGAAGGGCTTCTCCCCGCGCAGCGAGTCGCGGGTGAAGTCCATGATGCTCTGCACACTGCCGTGCCCGGTGCCCAGCACCATGCCGACGGCCTCCGGGTCGTCCCCGGCGAGCCCCGGCCCGGCCGCCTCCAGCAGCATCCCGGCGGTGGCGACGGCCAGCGCGGTGGCCCGGTCCATGGACCGCGTCCCCTTGCGGCCGAGCACCGCGCGCACCTCGAACTCAGGTATGCGCCCGGCCCGTTCGTAGGGTCCGAGATCCGCGTCCGCGTCCGCTCCGCGCACGGCGTCGCGCTCCTCGCGCAGCCCTTCGACGAAGGCCTCGGCGCCGAGCCCGTACGGCGAGACGGCCGACCATCCGGACACGACCAGGGTGTCCGGGCCCGCCCCGGTGACAACACTGACACTCATCGCTACTGCTCCTGTTGGTGAAGTGGCGGATTTCAGACAGCCGTCGGCGCACCCCAGGCGCCGGCCGCGGCATGCAGTTCCGCGCCGTCGATCCCGATCGTGTTGCCGGTCAGCCAGGACGAGGTGGAGCGGGACAGCAGCGCCACGGCCTCGGCGACGTCGTCGGGCCGGGTGAGCCGCCCGTGCGGGTTGTTCTCGGCGGCCCGCTCGACGTACCCGGCGTGTTCGGGGATCCGGCGCAGGGCGGGCGTCACCGTCGTACCGGCGCGCAGCGCGTTCACCGCGACGCCCCGGGTCGCCAACTCGCATGCGAGCTGGCGCACATGGGCCTCCAGCGCGCTTTTGGCGGCGGAGACGGCGCCGTAGCTCGGCAGCGCCTGCGAGGTGCCGGCGCTGGTCATGGCGTACACCTTGGAACCGTCGCGCAGCAGCCCCGCGCCGAGCAGGTCCTGGGTCCAGTAGACGAGGCTGTTGGCCATCACGTCGAGGGTCATCTCCAGCTGGCGGGAGCTGATCTCCTTGTCCCAGCCGGGGCGTGGCGTGAACGGCACGAGCGTGCCGAAGGCCAGCGAGTGCACCAGGATCCGGATGCCACCGGTCGCCCCGGTCAACTCGGCCAGCTGCGGGACCAGTTCGGCGCGGGTGCGCTTGGCTGCCGCGTTGGCGTTGAAGAAGTGCGCCTCGACTCCGTGGCCGCGGATCTCCTCGACCAGCTCCCGGACCTCCTCGGCCCGGCCGGCGGTGTCGAAGTGCACGCCCGCGACATGGACGCCCTCCCGGGCCATTCCCAGGGCGATGGCCCGCCCGATCCCGCTGGACGCCCCGAGAACCAGGCACCAGCTCCCTTCCAGTGACTTCAGCATGCGGAGACTCCTGTGGACGAAGCGGCGTTGAGGAGGACCGGGTGGTCCGGGGCCACCCGGACGAGGGCGACATGGCCCTCCCCGGTGGCGGTGACGACGAGCCGCGCCTCGGCTCCGAGCGCGTCGGCGACGGCGAGGGCGGGGCGCAGACAACCGGCTCCACCGCCCCGGTGGACCGTCCCGGGGACGGCCTCGGCGACCACCTCCGCGACCGGGGACCCGTCAAGATCGAGGTGTACGGCGAAGGCGGCGGCGCCGGTGAGTTCGGCGACCGCGTCGGCCACCCGCCGGACGGCCCGTTCGCGCCCCGCGCTCTGACGCAGTGAGGTGGGGGCGAGGAACAGCGACCGGGCCCGTACGGTGCCGTGCACCCGTGCCCCCCGGTCCAGCGCGGCGGCCGGCGGCTCCAGGGCGAGGACGACCGCCCCCTGCTGGCCGCCTCCGCCGCGCCCGGCGGGCACCGGCTCCTCGACCGCCGCGAGCAGGAGCGCGTCGCAGCGCCCGGCGGCCAGCGCCAGCGCCCCCGCGGACAGCGCGTCCGCGGCGGCCGTACCGGCGGTGGCGACGGTCAGCGAGAACCCCTTGAGCTCCAGCTCGGCGGCGAGCCGGTTGCCGAGCACGTTGACGGCGAAGTAGGGGGCCGTCGCCGGGGACAGCGCGTGCGCGCCCTCCTCGGCCACGGTCACGTCCATGGCGTCGAACAGCCCCGCGAGCCCGGCCCCGGTGGCGAGCAGCAGCCCGCGCCGAGCGGCCGGCACAGCGTCGGGCCGACCGCCGTCGGCGACGGCGGCACGGGCGGCGGCGAGCACGTACTGGGCGGCGGGCGGCAGGTACTTGTACCCCCGCGCGCCGAGCCGCGCCCGATGGTCGAACCACCCGTCGTCCCCCGGCCGATCCGCACCCCCCGCGGCCAGCACGTCCGCGGCGGAGTCACCCCAGGGGGACACGACCCCGACCCCGGTCACGGCCAGCTCGCCGTACCCCGCCGACCGCGCGGACTCCACGGCCTCGGACACGATCAGACTCATCACCCGTCACCCCCTCCACGCATGTCCCCACCCGAACCCGAGCCCTCCGGGCCGACAAGCGCCCCGCCCGCCTCCGGCAGCAGCGCCGCACCCGTTCCCCGCGTCCCCGTCCGGCGGTTGCCTCCGCCCGACCCCAAGGCACCCGGGCCGACGAGCGCCCCGCCCGCCTCAGGCAGCAGCACCACGCCCATCTCCCGTCACCCCCTCCAGCACGACCGAGGCGTTGTTCCCGCCGAACCCGTAGGCGTTGACCAGCACCCGTCGTGCCCGGGCGGGCAGCGGTACCGGCGTGACCTGCGGCAGCAGGACCTCGCACTCGGGGTCCTGGTCGGTGAGCGGCACGTTCGGCGGGATCTCGCCGTGCCGCAGGATCAGCGCCGCCGCCACCGCGCCGAGCGCGGCCGACGCCCCGCCCGCGTGACCCAGCAGCGCCTTCAGGCTGTACAGCGGCACCCGCGCGGCGCCGGGCCCGAGCACCCGGTGCAGCGCCCGGCTCTCCAGCACGTCGTTGAGCCGCGTCCCGGTGCCGTGCGGAACCACACACCCCACGGACTCCGGCGCCGCGCCCACGGCCTCGCGCATCGCCCGTACGATCTGGTCCCCGTCGGCCTCGGGGGCCGTCGGATGCCCGGCGTCGCAACTCCACGCGACGGCGCCGAGCCGCACGGCACCGCTACCGGCGCGCACTCCACGCGCCCGCGCATGTTCGGCCGACTCCACGATCAGCACGCCCGCGCCCTCGGCGAACACCGTCCCGGCGCGGTCCCGTTCGAAGGGCCGGCAGCGTTCCGCGTCCACCGCGCCGAGCCGGTTGAAGCAGCCGAGCGCGACCCGCGAGTACGCGTCGGAACCCCCGGCGATCACCACGTCCGCCTCGCCCGCCCGCACCAGATCGGCGGCCACGCCCAGGGCGTACGCCCCCGCGGCGCAGGCATTGCCCAGGTCGTGGACGGTGCCGTGGACGCCCAGCTCCCCGGCGAGCGCCGTCGCGAGCCGGAACGGCGGCGCCCAGCCGCCCTCCGGCCCTCGCCCGCGCTCATTGGTTCCCGGCTCACCCATGCAGCTGCCGAGCACCACGGCCGTACGACCGTCGCCGAGCGCCTCGGCGTCCAGCCCCGCGTCGGCGAGCGCCTCCCGTGCGGCGAGCGAGGCGAACCGCGTCGCCCGCTCCGCCGCGAGGTCGGGGTCCGGCACCAGGCTGATCAGGGGCAGCTCCATCCGGGCCAGCGGGTCGGCCGGCCGGTCGGGCAGGCGGACGCCGGCCGCCGTCATGGCGCCCCACAGCGTGTCGGCGCCCGCACCGTGACAGGTGACGGCACCGATCCCGGTGACCAGGACCTCGACCTCGGCACTCATGCCGTCCGGCCCTCCAGGGCCGCGTTCATGCGGTCGTCGAAGGGCACCAGGCTCCAGTCGCGACGGTTCTCGATCACGGCGTACCCGTGGGTGATCCGCCCGGTCGCGGTCTGCACCAGCTCGCCGTCGCGGACGACGTAGGTGTCCATCCGGGAGTCGTAGGTGAAGCCCTTGAAGACGTTCTCGACGGTGAGGACGATGTACAGGTCCTCCTCCATCCGCGCCTCGTCGAGGATCGTGACGCGCGAGTGCGGCACGACCGGGATCCAGTTCTGCTCGTCGAGCAGCGTCTTGATGGAGACCCCGCGGTCGGCGACGAGCCGGTCCTTGGCCTCCTCCATCAGGCGCAGGTAGCCCGACATCTGCTGGCGCTCGGTGAAGTGGCAGTACCAGTAGGGGATACGGAACTTCCAGGCGTACGCGTTGCGCCCGGCCGTCAGCTCCTTGACCAGGTCGTCGGCGGCGAGGTCGGCCTCGACCGGCTCCGGCGTCCAGCCCGGCTTAGCGGCCAGCCTGTCGACGGCGTACGGCGCGAGCGGCGCCGGCACCGGCAGCTCGCCGCCGCCGCGCGGGTCGAGGCGCAGCTGGACGCGGACGGTGGAGGTGACCGCCTTGAGCAGGCTCTCCCGCCGCACGTGGAGGGTGACGGCGAAGACCAGCTCGTCGGCCTTGGCCTTGCGGTGCGGCTTGACCTCCGCGACGGCGGTGTCGTCGATGTGGAAGGCGTGCAGGATGCGGGTGTCGATGTCGACGAGGTCCGTGCACAGTCCGTAGACCTCGTAGATCGTGCCCGGGGCGAGTCCGGCCTGGCGCAGATGGTTCAGAACGGCTTCCTCGACGAGGTAGTTGACGTGCTTGAAGCCGATCCAGGTGCAGATGTTGGAGCCCTCGTAGCGGGGCCGGATCTCCAGGGAACTGGGCTCCTGGAGGGCGAGGACCGCGGCCTCGATGTCAGCGGTGTTCGTGGTCACGTCAACTCCGGTGCGTAGGGATGGTCAGAAGGGAAAGGTCGGAAGGGGCGGGAGGTGCCGCGTCCCGCAGCAGCCCGGCCACCGCCCGGGCGAACCGCTCGGGCTGCTCCGCCATGGCGAAGTGCCCGCAGTCCTCGAGGAGTTCGAGCCGTCCGTCGGGGAGCGCAGCGGCCAGCGCCGCCGCGTCGGCCGGCGGGGCCGCGAAGTCCTCGGCCCCGGCGACGACGAGCACGGGCATCCGCAGCGCGTCGACGTCGAGGAAGGGGCTGCGCAGATAGGCGCCGAAGAACTGCTGCCAGCCGTAGGGCCCGATCCGGTCCCGCACCCGCAGTGCCATCGCGGCCCTGAGCTGCGGGGACAGCCGGTCCCCCGCGCTGATCCGCAGCCCCTCCTCGAGGATGCGGTGGAAGCCGTTGAGGTAGTAGGCGGCGTCGTCCCAGCCGAACTCGCCGGGATCCCGCCGGTGGAAGGGCGCGACGGCGACGACCCCACGGGGCCGCACGTCCCGCCGCACGACGGCTTCGAGAGCGGGTCCGACGGTGAAGGAGTGCGCGACGAGCACGTCCACCCCGCCCGGCACCGAGTCGAGGGCGCGCGCCACATGCCCGGCGGGATCGTCGGAGATGCTCCACTCGGGATCCCCGTCGGCCCCCCAGGGCAGTGCCCCGTCCCACAGCTCGACGCACTCCGGCGCGAGTTCCTCGTACGCCCGCCACACGGCGGTACTCCCGGCCAGCCCGTGCAGCACGAGCATCCGCACGACCGGGGAGCCCGCGCGCGCCTCCCGGCGCAACCGCACGACGGGCTCACGCCGGCCGCCGCCACCGAGCCCACGCTCTCCGCGCGGAGGGCGCGGCGCGCGCCCCTGAGAAGGGCGCGCACCTCGGTCCGAGCGCCCCGCACTCACGTCGTGCGCGCTCATGCCGCACTGCCCGCCACCGCGAGCGCCTCGGGCGCCGCCAGGAGCAGCGCCGCGCCCGCGTCGTCACCGCCGGCGTCACCCGTGCCCGCGCTGACGAGGACGGTGGCCTCAGGGTCCCCGGCGTTCCCGCTCGCGCGCTCCAGCCATACGGCCGCGGCGGCGCACTGGAGGACTCCGAGTGCCCCGGACGCCGGGCCGTACAGCGCGGAGAGATCGTGGACCGGAACCGACCCGGCGGCCGCCCCGAGCGCGGGCGCGGGGGCCCGCACGCCGGTGGGATGTTCCGGCACGCACCACAGCCCCACCGGCCCGGGCCGCAGCGCACGGACCTCAGCGACCGCCTCGGCGTGCGCGCCCCGGCGTGCGTACGGCCCGAGCGCCGCCAGCGCACGCACCCCGCGCGCACGGGCCGACGCGGGCGACTCGACGACCAGGGCGACCGCCCCGTCGAAGAGCTCCGGCGCCCCTTCGGCGTCGGAACCCTCCGGCTCCGGCGTCTCCGTGACATGCCGCACGGCCGCGTTGTCCGGCTCGACCCCGACGACGAGCACCCGCTCCACCCGCCCGGCGGCGACCAGCAGCCGGGCCCAGTTCACGGCGTCCAGACCGGAGGTCGGCCCGTTGCACAGGGTCAGGTTCGCGCCCCGCAGCCCGTGGGTGATGGCCACCCAGGAAGCGACGACATTGCTGGACGTGGCCGGCAGCATCATCGGACTCGTGCCCAGATACGTCGACTCGGCGATCGTCTGCACGGTCTCGCAGACGGTGTCGCAGTTGCCGTAGTTGGTGCTGGCGACGACCCCGACGCTCTCGCCCGGGACCGTCAGCTCCCCCGCGCCGTCGAGCAGCCCGGCCGCCTCCAGCGCGTCCCGCGCGGCGGCCATGGCGAGCTTGGTGGCCCGGTCCTTGTAGCGCAGCCCGCGCCCGGTGAGCCGGGAGACCGGATCGTCCGCGGCCCGGTGCCCCGCGGGCAGCGGCCCGAGCAGCCCGGCAGGCCCGTCGAGCCCGCGTACGGCCGTACCCAGCCCGGTGATCACGACCTGCGCCCTGCGTGCGGCAGTCAACTCCCCGCTCCTTCCCCTGCGGACGACTCCGGTACGGCCTCCACCACGGCGACCGCGTTGAGCCCGCCGAAGCCGAACGAGTCGACCTGCGCGATCCGCAGCGGCCCGTCCGCCCGCTCGGCGGCACCCCGCACCAGCCGGAACCCGGCCACGGCGTCCACCGGATCGTCGAGATACACGGTCGGCGGCACGACCCCGCCGCGCAGCACGTCCACCGCCGCGACCAGACTGTGCAGCCCGGACGCCCCCGCGGTGTGCCCGGTCATCGACTTGATCGCCGTCATGTACGGCGACGGGTCGACCCCCGCGAACACCGCGCCGAGCGCCGTGGACTCGGCCTCGTCGTTCAGCGGCGTACCCGTGCCGTGCAGCATCACGAGGTCGATGTCGGCCGGCCGTACACCCGCCCGCGCGTGCGCCTCGTGCACGGCCGCGGTGATGTTCTTCGCGTCCGGCGCGGAGGGGTGATGGGCGTCGCAGTTGACCGCGACACCGCGCACGCGGGCGTGCGCGCGCGCCCCGGGGCCCGCCCCGTCGCTCTCCCGCCGCAGCACCACGGCCACCGCGCCCTCGCCCTGGAGCATCCCGCGCCGGGCCCGGTCGAAGGGCCGTACCCGGTCGGGCGCTTCGGGATAGCAGCGGTCCAGCAGCCCGTACGTGCTCTCGCTGATGGTGTCGACCCCGGCGACGACGACGGTGTCCGCCACCCCCAGTTCCAGCAGATCAGTGGCGAGCGCCAGCGTGTACAGCGAGGCCGAACAGGCGTTGGCCACGGTGTGCGTGTCCGCGGCCCCGAACCGGCGCCGCAGCATGGTGCCGAAGTGCAGGTCGGCCGCGTCGAAGGGCACCTTGTCCCGCCAGGACAGCTCCACCGAGCGCAGTTCGCGCAGGGTGGTGCCGACCAGCACGGGCACCCCGGTCAGATCGTCCCCGAGCCCGGCGTCCGCGGCGGCCGCCGCGACGGCCTGCTCCAGCCAACGGGTCGCCCGCAGCGGCTCGTCCACGCCCGGCGCGGGCCGGTCGTCGATCTCGTACGCCACCTGCGCCCGGAACTTCTCCCGGTCGTACCCGCGCAGGGGCGCGAGCCCGCTGCGGCCGGCGACCAGCGAGTCGAAGATCTCCTCGACGCTGCCGCCGATGCTGGCGACGGCGCCCATCCCGGTCACGATCCAGCTCATGCCGCACCCACCGCTTCACCCCGGTACGCCCCGAGGATCAGCACGGCGTTGTTGCCGCCGAAGGCGAGCGCGTTGTTCTGCACGACGTTCAGCTCGGCCTCGACCGCCTCGTTGGGCACGCAGTCGACCCCGCACTCCGGGTCGGTCTCCCGGTGGTTGACGGTCGGCGGGATGAACCCCTCGGTCAGCGCGAGCGCGCAGGCCGCGGCGGCGACCGCGCTGGCGGCGCCCATGCTGTGACCGATCATCGACTTGATGGAGACGGTGCGCGGCATGGCGTCCGCGCCGAAGACCTGGCGGATGGCGCCCGCCTCGGTGATGTCGTTGGCCTTCGTCCCGGTGCCGTGCGCGGAGACGAAGTCGACCTGGTCCGGGGTGACGCCCGCGTTGCGGTGCGCGATCCGGATCGTCCGGGCGATGCTGTCCCGGTCCGGGGCCACGGGATGCAGGGCGTCGCAGGCGAGCCCGTACCCCAGCACCTCGGCGTAGATCCGGGCCCCCCGGGCCAGCGCGGACTCCAGGCTCTCCATGAGGAGGATGCCCGCGCCCTCGCCGGTGAGGATGCCCTCACGGTCCTTGTCGAAGGGCCGGCACACCTCGGGAGCGATGGTGCCGAGCCGGTAGAACCCGGTGAAGGTCTTGCGGCAGGCGGCGTCCGCGCCGCCGCACAGGGCGACGTCGACGTCCCCGCTGCGGATGGCGTCGTAGCCGTAGCCGACGGCGTAGTTGCCGGCCGCGCACGCGGTCGGCAGGGTGACCGCCTCCACGTCCTCCAGTTCCAGTTCGCGCACGATCCCGGCGGAGAGCCGACCGGCGGGGATGCGCCGGGCGACGGTCGGCTCGTACTCCTCGGGCCCGCTGTCCAGGCTCGCGGCGACGAGCTGGTCGAGGTCGCGGGACTCGCCGTCCGTGGTGCCGACGGACACCAGGGATCGGCGGGCCCGTACGTCCGCGACGCTCAGACCCGCGTCCTCGACCGCCATCCTGGCGGCCGCCACGGAGAACTGGCTCGCCCGGCCCAGCTCCTCGGGGGACTGCCGGGTGACCCAGTGCTCCGGCTCGAAGTCGGTGACCTCGCAGCCGTTGGCGTGGGCGAAGCCGGTCGTGTCGAACGCGGTGATCGGCTTGACGCCGCTGCGTCCTGTCCGGAGGCCGGCGGTGAAGGCCTCCACACCGATGCCGATGCTGGTGACCACGCCGAGTCCGGTGATGACCACCCGGCGCCCTGTGTTGCTCGAAGCGTTCATCGAAGCTCACCCATCTGACGGTCGGGACGGCAGATCAGCTCTGGGCGGCCTCGGCGACCACGATGTAGACGCCCTCGAGGTTGACCATGCGGCTGAGCTCGGCCTGGTCGATGGTGACGTTCTGGGTGCGCTCCAGCGCGGCGAGGATCTCGATGGCACGCAGCGAGTCCGCGTCGTGCTCCTCCTTGAAGAGGCTGGTCTCGGTGACCTCGTCCTCGTCGATCTCGAGGATGTCGCAGACGATCTCCTTGATCTCCTGCTTGCGGGCCTCGTCCAGCACGGTGGTCACGTTCGCGTTGGGCATCTCGACTCCAATGAGGATCGGTAACGGAGTCCGGGACACAGCCCCCGTCCTCCAAGCGTTGCCCCGAGCCTGGAATCAACCGCTATACGAGGCCTATACGAGGCCCACCGCCCCACAACGCGAGCCCGCGCGGCCGTGCCCCCGCGCCCACCACCGAATCCAACGGGCGTCACAGAAGGGACGGTTCATCGACTGCCTACGGCACCGGATCGCCGCAGGGAGCCTTCACCGCCGCACGCCCGAACCGCCGCACGCCCCAACCGGCTTACCCCCCAGCCGGCTTACGCCCAAGCCGCCGTACGCCAACGCAGCCGTACCGCTAGACGGCCGTGCGACTCTCCGGCTCCACGCCGTCCGCCCCCGCGAGCCACCCCAACTGCGCGGCCCGCAACCCCGCCTGAAACCGACTCCGCGCCCCCAGCCGCCCCATCAGCTCCGCGGTGATCCGGCGCCCGGTCCGCACGGAAACCCCCAGCTTCCGCGCCACCACCTCGTCCGTGAGCCCTTCCCCGAGCAGCCGCAACACGGCCTGCTCCTGCCCGGACAGCTCCTCGTCCCCCCGCTCCCGAGGCTGCGGCCGCCCCCCGCTGAAGGCCAGCGCGTTCTCCCACACCCGCTCGAACAGCTCACCCAGAATCGCGATGATCCCCTGCCCGTGCAGCACCAACGCCCCCGCCGCCGACGCGTCGGGATCGATCGGCAACACCGCGTGCGTCCGGTCGAACAACAACATCCGCGACGGCAACGAAGCGGTCGTCCGCACCTGATCCCCGTGCGAGTGCAACCACCGCAGATGTTCAACCGTCGCCGGGTCGTTATAAACGCTGTCCAGATAAATACTGCGCATCACCACGCCGCGCCGCGCCAGCTTCTCGCACAACGGCCGGCTGGCCTCCCGGCTGGCCTCGGTCTGCGGACCCCCCGTGGCGAAGGCGAGCAACTCTGTTTCACATTCCTGGGTGAATTCCTCGATGCGCGTACGTATCTCGTCGATTCCGATGAGCCGTTCGATGACGGTACTGCGCTGCCGTTGCTGCGCCGCGGTGTACTCGTCGATGAACCGCGCCACTTCGATGCGCGCCTCGGCAATCCGCTTCTGCCGTTCCAGGAATTCGTTCTCCTGTCGGGTGAGCAGTGCCTGGAGGCCGATCTCCGGGCTCACGACGCGCAGTTCGCCGGGCGCGTCCCAGGACGGCTTGATGAGCGCGAGTCGTACACATTCGTCGAGCGCCGACCTGACCAGCTCGGGCTGCCACCCGAGGGTCGTCACGAGATCGTCGACGCTGAAATCAGGCCGTTTGAGCATGGCCCGGTAGACCTCGGCCGCGTGGGCCCCCAACCCCAGCGGTTCCAGCACGCATGCCCCCTCGCCTCGGTGTCGCCCCCGTAAGGTCTCGGCCAATTATGTGGATGGGGAAACGGTTCCGCAACGAATATGTGATCGAACCGGGCAGTAACAAAGGGCCCATCCCGAAGGATGGGCCCTTTTAAGACATCTTTGGCCGAAACTCGACTCGGCCGATCAGGAAATCAGCCCCAAATGGGGTCTCCCGCTTCCCCTGCGGGCGCCGCCCCCCAGATCGGGTCTCCGTACTTCTCGGTCGTGGAGACACCGCTCTCGGTCACGGCCGACGAGCTGCCCGCACCGACACCGGCGAGGACCAGACCCAGAGCGACGACCGCGGCGCGCAGCAGATTCTTGCCCATGAAAAGAATTCCCCCTCGGAATTATGAATTCCTGAACCATCCGAACGATTCCCCGGTCCGGCTCCCCTCGCCGCCCGGTGATTGAATTCTTGCTGAGCGGCCCCACGGATCACCAGCGAAAAGGAATGCAGGGACCTGCGCTGGCAGGGTGCTGACAGCGGAACTGGATCACCCGCTTTCCCCCCGCCCCACCCCGGCAGGCCCTCTCCACCCACCTGAGCTGCACGACCGCCCCGGCCCCACTCCCCAGGACCGCGCCCCCGCGCCGAACGCCCCCCGCGCCCCGCGCCCACCCCCGCCTCCCGGGAGCCCGCCCCGGGCGGGGGGTGCAGCATGATGCCATCCCCGCACACGACATCTGGAGGTCCGGCGGGAGGCCTGGCACACACCTGACACGGCCTCAGTCCGGACAAAAAAAGATCCCGCCCGATCTACCGATCGGACGGGATCTCATCAACTGCCCTGATTCCTCAGGAGCAGTTGTTGCGGTGGACCTGAGGGGATTTGAACCCCTGGCCCCCTCGATGCGAACGAGGTGCGCTACCGGACTGCGCCACAGGCCCTTGCAACGAGTGAAACTCTAGCATCCCGATCCGCCCGCTTGGAAATCCGTTCCGCACAGAGCCCTGGCCGGTGACCGGCGCGGACGCGCGACCGCCCACGACGAGTGACCCGCGTGGAGGCCGACCGGCACCCCTGGACGGCCCACGGCGGACGCGCGCCGCGAGCCTGACCTATTCGTTGGCCGCCCGCGGCCGCCCGCCGTCCTCGTACTGGTCGAACAACGGCGTGCGTCCGCGCTCACGCGCCCGCCGGGCGGACGCGGCCCGGCGGGCGTCACTGCGCCCGCCGCCGTCGGCCCTCTCCTCACCGTCGGCGGCCTCCGCCTGCTCGGCCGCCCCCGCGCGGGGCTCCGCCGCCTCCCGCTCCGGCGCGGCCGCACTGGACCGCGCCGAGCTCCAGGCGTCCGGCGCCCCGAGGTCCACGTCGGCGGTGGCCCGCGGCGCGACCGGGGCGGTCACGTACGTCGGCAACGGCACGGGCACCGGATCCCAGCTCTCGCCCTGCCCCGGCCTGCGCTGCCGCTCCCGCTGCTGGTCGACCCACTCGGCGTGATCGGTCTGCTCCACGAGCGCCCGCCGGTCCGCGGCGAGCGCCGACAGGCCGGGGTCGGACTGCGGTCCGGAGGCTTCGTCCGGCTCCTCTGCGTCCGCGCCGACGTCGGCGTCCGCCCGCCGACGCGGCTGGCGCGCACGCTCCCTGAGCCGTTGCGCGGCGGCTTCCGCGCGCCGGCGGTCCATCTGGTACGCGAAGCGGCGGCGCTCCTGGGAGCGCAGGTAGGCGATGTATCCGCTGAGCAGCACGGCGGGCACGCCGGGCGCCCAGAGGAACGCGAGCCCTCCGACGGCCGCGACGATCGCGCCGAGTGTGAAGGCGAGGAAGAGCATCACCGTGGTGCGCCGGCGGCGCGCGAGCACCTTCGTGCGCCGGGCGCGTGCCGCGGCCGCCTCCGCGCTGGGCGAGGGAGCCGTGCGGCGTGCGGCGGGCACCGATTTCTGCGCCGCCTTCGCCTTCTGTGACTTGCGCGCCGGGGCGGGGCCGGGTTCGGGCTCCGCCGCGGAGGCGTGCGCGCGAGGGGGCTCGGACCGCTCCTGCTCCTGCGTGCGCGCCTGAACCACCGCCTGCGGGCGCGTCGGAGGCATGGCGAAGGCCCGGACGTCCACCGATGCGGTGACGCCGTCCGGGTCGTCGGCGCTGGGCTCCCCCTCGTCGGCGGAGCGCGCGCGCAGGTCCTTGGCGTACCGACGCTCCATCCCGGCCCGTCCGGACAGCAACCGGATGGCTGTGCTGAAGCGTTCCGTCGGACGGGCCTCGTTCAGCTCGTCCTGCCTACGGAGCCACATCGGCACCAAGTAGGCGGCCCAGGCCCCGACAATGACTGCGTAGATGAGGCCGCTGCTGCTCACGCCTCACACGGTAGAGGGGTTTGTGTGAGGCCATCCGCCAATTGAGCCGGTGTGTCGCACGATCTGGCTGATATTTCGAAATTTTTTTGTGACCGATGCGATCAGCAGGCCACAGAGGCGGCGAATTCAGCGCTCCAAGACGGTCACGAGCCGATCATTATCGAACACTTATTCAATTTCCCCGCTACCCGGGATTCCCTGGGGTGTTGTGCGCGTTGCGCGGACCGTCGTGCGTCCTGCCCTGGGATCGTGCCCGGTGCCAGCGGCTCAGCAACCCGTCGTGCGCCTCTTCCGCGGTGAGCGCGAACACGAGGTGGTCCCGCCAGGCCCCGTCGATGTGGAGATAACGGGGCCGCAGCCCCTCCTCCCGGAATCCGAGTTTCTCCACCACCCGGCGGCTCGGCCCGTTCTCCGGACGAATGCATACCTCGACGCGGTGCAGTCCGACGGTCCGGAAACAGTGGTCCACGACGAGCGCCACCGCCGTCGGCATCACCCCGCGGCCCGCCACCGCCTCGTCGACCCAGTAGCCGACATGCCCCGAGCACATCGAGCCCCAGGTGATGCCCGCGACCGTCAGCTGTCCGACGAGCCGCCCCTGGTACTCGATGACGAACGGCAGCATGCGGCCGGAGTTCGCCTCGGAGCGCAGGTGGCGGACCATCTGGCGGTAGGTCGGCCGGTGCGCGATCGGCCCGCTGGGGGTGGGCGGCGGAATGGTCGCCTCCCAGGGGCGCAGCCAGTCCCGGTTGCGCCGGTTGACCTCGCGCCACGCCCGTTGGTCACGCAGCTTTATCGGCCGGAGGACGACATCGCCGTCCGCCAGTACGACGGGCCAGGACGGGCTGTTCAGCTCGCACCCCCACTGCCGGCGCCGGGTCTGGGGTGATCGCCGCCGCGGATCTGGTCCACGGCGTGCGCCAGCAGGGGCTCCAGGACGGCGAGCCCGTCCTTCACCCCGCCGGTGGAACCCGGCAGATTGACGATCAGCGTGCCGCCCGCCACCCCGGCGAGGCCCCGCGAGAGCGCGGCGGTCGGCACCTTCTCCCGCCCGAACGCCCGAATGGCCTCCGCGATGCCCGGCACCTCGTAGTCGATCACCCTGCGGGTCGCCTCAGGGGTGCGGTCGGTGGGCGAGACGCCGGTGCCGCCGGTGGTGACGACGACGTCGTACCCGGCGTCCACGGCGGCCCGCAGCGCGGCCTCGACCGGGTCGCCGTCCGGCACGACCTGCGGCCCCTCGACGGCGAAGCCGAAGCCCTTGAGCCCCTCGGCGATCAGCGGGCCGCCCTTGTCCTCGTAGACCCCGGCGGAGGCGCGGTTGGAGGCGGTCACGACCAGCGCGCGGCGCGTCCCGGCGGTCACGCCCGGCTCCAGTCGCCCGACTTGCCGCCCGTCTTCTCCTCCACGCGTACGTCCGTGATGACCGCTCCCTTGTCGACCGCCTTGACCATGTCGATCACGGTGAGCGCGGCGACGGAGACCGCGGTGAGGGCCTCCATCTCGACGCCCGTGCGGTCCGTGGTCTTCACGGTGGCCCGGATCTCCACGGCGTCGTCCGCGACCGACAGATCCAGTTTCACACCCGACACCGACAACGGGTGGCACAGCGGGATCAGGTCCGGGGTGCGCTTGGCGCCCATGATCCCGGCGATCCGGGCGGTGGCCAGCGCGTCGCCCTTGGGCACACCCTCGCCCCGCAGCAACTCGATCACCCGGGGCGAGACCAGGACGCGCCCGCTCGCGCGGGCGGTGCGCGCGGTCACGTCCTTCTCCGATACGTCGACCATGCGGGCGGCACCCGCGTCGTCGATGTGCGTCAGTCGGTCCTGCGTACTCATGCTGTGTGGCGCTCCCGGTCCGGGCCCCGTGCGGTGCGGCGCTGGGCCTGCTGTGCGCGACACGGTACCGCCAAGTCGGCGCGCGCACCGGAGCAGGACCGGCCCGCGGACCGGCACGCGCGCGTGGGCTCAGCCGAGCAGCACGACCTCGACCTCGGCGCCCGGCTCGACGGACTCCGTGTCCTCGGGGACGACGATCAGCGCGTCGGCGTGCGCGAGGGCGGCGACCAGGTGCGATCCGGCGCCGCCGACCGGGGTGACGGCGCCGTCGGCGTACAGCCCGCGCAGGAACTGCCTGCGCCCCTTGGGCGAGGTCAGCGCCTTGTCCGCGGTGAGGGTCGCGGTCGTGCGCGGCCGGTGCACGTCCTCGAGCCCCATGAGGGTGCGGATGGCCGGTCGCACGAACAGCTCGAAGGAGACGTACGACGAGACCGGGTTGCCGGGGAGGGCCAGCAGCGGGGTGTGGTCGGGCCCGATGGATCCGAAGCCCTGGGGCTTGCCGGGCTGCATGGCGAGCTTGCGGAACTCGATGCCGCTGCCCGCCTCGTCCTCGTCGCCGACGGACTCGAGCGCCTCCTTGACGACGTCGTACGCCCCGACGCTCACACCGCCGGTGGTGACCATGAGGTCGGCGCGCACCAGCTGGTCCTCGATGGTGGAGCGCAGCGTCTCGGCTTCGTCGGCGACGGCGCCCACGCGGTAGGCGATGGCGCCGGCGTCCCGCGCGGCCGCCGTGAGGGCGAAGCTGTTGGAGTCGTAGATCTGGCCGCTGCGCAATTCCTCGTCGGGCTGGACGAGTTCGCTGCCGGTGGACATCACGACCACGCGCGGGCGCGGGCGGACGCGGACCGTCCCGCGGCCGATCGCGGCGAGCAGGGCGATCTGCGGCGGGCCGAGGACGGTCCCGGCCTCCAGGGCGCGGTCGCCGGCCTTCACGTCGCTGCCCGTCGCGCGCACGTGCGCGCGCGCCTCGGCGGGCCGGTACACGTGCACCTGCCCAAAGGCGCCCTCGGGCGCGAGGCTGCGCGCGCGCATCCCGGCGACGGGGCCCTCGCCGAGTCCCCCGTCGGTCCATTCGACGGGTACGACGGTCTCGGCGCCGGGCGGCAGCGGGGCACCGGTCATGATGCGGGCGGCCTGGCCGGGGCCCACCTGAAGCAGCTCCGCCTGGCCCGCCGCGACGTCCCCGACGACCTCCAGGACCGCCGGGAACTCCTCGCTCGCGCCCGCGACATCGGCGACCCGTACCGCGTACCCGTCCATCGAGCTGTTGTCGAACGGCGGCAGGGAGACCGGCACCGTGACGTCGTCGACCAGGACGCAGCCCTGGGCGTCGAGCAGTTGCAGCTCGATGGGTTCGAGGGGGCGGACGGTCGCGAGGATGTCCTCCAGGTGTTCGTCCACCGACCAGAGGTGGTCCTGGCCGGTGGTGCGGGGCGCGGCGCTGCTCAAAGTGGCTACATCTCCTCGGCTACGTAACTGCGAAGCCAGGTCCGGAAGTCCGGGCCCAGGTCTTCACGTTCGCATGCGAGTCTGACAATGGCACGCAGGTAGTCGCCACGGTCGCCGGTGTCATAGCGGCGGCCCTTGAAGACGACGCCGTGCACCGGGCCGCCGACCTTCTCGTCCGCGGCGAGCTGCTGGAGGGCGTCGGTGAGCTGGATCTCGCCGCCGCGACCGGGCTCGGTCTTGCGCAGTATGTCGAAGATGTGCGGGTCGAGGACGTAGCGGCCGATGATCGCGTAGTTCGACGGGGCGTCGGCGGCGTCGGGCTTCTCGACCAGGCCGGTCACCTTGACGACATCGCCGTCCTCGGTGGCCTCGACCGCCGCGCAGCCGTAGAGGTGGATCTGCTCGGGAGCGACCTCCATGAGCGCGATGACGCTGCCGCCGTGCTGCTCCTGGACCTCGACCATGTGCTTGAGGAGCGGGTCGCGCGGGTCGATGAGGTCGTCGCCGAGGAGGACGGCGAAGGGCTCGTGACCGACGTGCGGGGCCGCGCACAGCACCGCGTGACCGAGGCCCTTGGGGTCGCCCTGGCGCACGTAGTGCATGGTGGCGAGGTCGCTGGACTCCTGCACCTTGGCGAGCCGTTCGGCGTCGCCCTTCTTCTCGAGCGCGGATTCGAGCTCGTAGTTGCGGTCGAAGTGGTCCTCGAGGGGGCGCTTGTTACGGCCCGTGATCATGAGGACGTCGTCGAGGCCCGCGGACACGGCCTCCTCGACCACGTACTGGATCGCCGGCTTGTCGACGACCGGCAGCATCTCCTTGGGAGTGGCTTTGGTGGCCGGCAGGAACCGGGTGCCGAGGCCTGCTGCGGGAATGACAGCCTTGCTGATCCGAGGGTGCGACTGAGTCATGCCCGCAACCTTATCCGGTGCCTTTGTAGGGAATCTGTGGCTCCGGTTAATTGGCTCTCATATGAGCGTATTGAAAGGGTACGGGTACGACCAGTGGGACACATCGGACGTCCGGCCGAGCCTGACAAGCGAATGTTGCGGCGAGAGTTCCTCTCGGTGAGAAGCAGGTTGACGGCCGATGACGTGCGGGAGGCATCGCTCGCGCTCGCGGCGCGCGCGCTCGACCTGCCCGAGCTGGCGCGTGCGCGCACGGTGGCAGCGTACGTCTCGGTGGGGAGCGAACCGGGCACGCTCGCGCTGCTGGAGGCGCTGCGCACGCGGGGCGTGCACGTCCTGCTCCCCGCGCTCCTGCCCGACAACGACCTCGACTGGGGCGCGTACACCGGCGAGGACTCCCTCGCGCGGGTTCAACACGGCGGCAAAATGGCCCTCTTCGAGCCGGCCGGCGAACGCCTCGGCCCGGACGCGGTGACCACGGCGGACGTCGTGCTGCTGCCCGGCCTCGCGGTCGACGCGCGCGGCATGCGGCTGGGGCGCGGCGGGGGCTCGTACGACCGCGTGCTCGCGCGCCTGGAGCGCGCGGACGCCCGTCCGGCCCTGGTGGTGCTGCTCTACGACACGGAGGTCGTCGCGCGCGTCCCGGCGGAGGCGCACGACCGACCGGTGCACGCGGTGGTGACGCCGTCGGGCGTACGACGCCTGCCCGCGACCTGAGCCGTCCTCGCCGCCGCTCCCCCGCACGAACGAAGGGGCCCTCCACACCCGCGTGGAGGGCCCCTTGACGCTGTTGGTCGCCGTCAGTGGCTCACGGTTTGAGCACCAACGTGTCGCTCGTGCTCTTCTCTACCGCGTTCTTGGAGAAGGACCAGTCCAGCAACTCGCCGTCGGCCCACTTGTCCGTCTGGTCGGTGTAGTGGGCGTTGTAGGCGTGCCCGGAGGCGCCGGTGAGGTTGATCCACTTCGACTTGTCGAGGTCGCCGAGGTTGACCACCATCCGCATCGACGGCACCCAGATGACGCCGTAGCCTCCGGCGGCGTTCCAGCCGGTGGCGTTGACCGTCGCCTCGCCGCCGCTGAGCCTCCAGGGGCCGCGGTTGAGGACGTACTGCAGGAAACCGGGACCGTCGGTGCCGAGGGTCTGGTTCTTCAGGAACAGGCGGTGCAGCCGGCCCCAGCTCCAGGTGTCGATGTCCTTGCCGAGCTTGGCGGTCAGCTCCCAGCGGGCGTCGATCATGGCCCGCTCGAACAGCTCGTCACGGTTGTCTGCCGCGGGGCGGGTGCCCGACTTGGGCGTCTTCCACCAGTCGCTGTCCTCGTCGTCCATGAGGCCCCGCACGACCTCGAACCAGCGGTCGCCGCCGTCCGGCTGGGCCTGGTCGGCGTCGCGCTGACCGCACTCGCGGACCTTCTCGGTCTCGTCCGCGGGCCCGGTGGTGTTCACCGGGTCGACCCACAGGCACTGGCCCTTGACCCGCAGCTCCTTGGGCAGCTTGTTGCCGAAGGAGAGCTTGAGGATGTTGCGCCAGACCGAGTTGAAGTAGGCGGCGGCCGCCGAGTCGGCGTCCTGGGTGTAGTCCCAGCCCTCCAGGAGCTTCTGGGCCTCGCGGACGTGCTTGTCGTCGATGTCGATCTTCAGCAGCTTCGGCACCAGCAGCTTGGCGATCTCGCTGCTGTTGTCCAGCTGCATCTGGCGCATGTCGTCGGTGGAGATCTTGCCGCCGTCGTCGATCTTCGACCTGATCAGGTCGGTGATGCGCTGGCTGCGCGTGCCGTAGCCCCAGTCCTCGGTGAGCGTGTAGGGGTACTTGTCCTTGTCGATCACGGCCTGGTTGGCGGTGACGATGTACCCGCGCGCGGGGTCGAACTCGGAGGGCAGCTCGTCCTGCGGGATGTAGCCGGTCCAGCGGTACTTGGAGGCCCAGCCGGGCTGCGGGATCGTGCCGTCGACGCCCTCCGCGCGCGTGGGGATCTTTCCGGGCAGGGTGTAGCCGATGTGGCCCTCGGTGTCGGCGTAGACCAGGTTCTGCGAGGGCACGTCGAACAGGGCGGCGGCGGAGCGGAAGTCGTCCCAGTTCGCGGCCTTGTTCATGGCGAAGACGGCGTCCATGGAGGTGCCCGCGTCCAGGGCGGTCCAGCGCAGGGAGATGCCGTAGCCGTCGCCGCGGTCGGGCGCGGAGGCGTCGACCTCGGCCTTCTTGCCGACCTTCACCAGCTCGTCGCTGCGGTCGGAGAGCAGCGGGCCGTTGTTCGTCTCGCGGACGACGATCTTCTTGGACTCGCCGCCGGCGACCTGGATGGTCTCCTCGCGCGTGGTGAACGGCTTGACCTTGCCGTCGTACAGGTAGCCGTCGCCGGTGAGCTTCTCCAGGTAGAGGTCCGTGACGTCGACGCCGGAGTTGGTCATGCCCCAGGAGATGTTCTTGTTGTGACCGATGATCACACCGGGCATACCGGCGAACGTGTAGCCCGAGACGTCGTACTGGCACTTGTCGGAGAGGCTGCGGCAGTGCAGGCCCATCTGGTACCAGACGGACGGCAGCGACGCCGACAGGTGCGGGTCGTTGGCCAGCAGGGGCCGGCCGGTGATGGTGTGGTCGCCGGACACGACCCAGGAGTTGGAGCCGATGCCGTTGCCGTTCACGCCGACGGCCGTCGGCAGGTCCTCCAGGACGCCGTAGAGGCCGGAGAGCTGGCTCTGCAGGCCCGTGGTGCCACTCGTGCCCGTGGAGGTGCCCCCGGCGGACGTACCGGCCGTGGAGGTGCCGCCGGTGGAGGTGCCGCCGGTGGAGGTTCCGTTCGTGGAGGTTCCGTCGCCCTGCTCGTACGTCCCTGTCAGCTCGTCGTACTGCCCCTCCTGGACGATCGCCTTGTTGCGGTCGTAGGGGTACTGCGGGTAGAGGTCCTCGATCTGCTTCGGGCCCAGGCGGCTGGTCATCAGCGCCCGGTCGATCTCGTCCTCCATGTTGCCGCGCAGGTCCCAGGCCATCGCCTTCAGCCACGAGACGGAGTCGACCGGGGTCCACTCCGCGGGCTTGTAGTCGTTGACGAAGCCGAGGGCGGTGTACTCCAGCGAGAGCTCCTCGCCCTCCTTGCCCTGCAGGTAGGCGTTGACCCCCTTCGCGTAGGCCTGGAGGTACGACTTGGTGGCGTCCGACAGCTTGCTGTCGTACTCCTCCTTCGCGATCCGGTCCCAGCCCAGGGTGCGCAGGAACTCGTCGTTGTCGACCTGGCTCTCGCCGAACATCTCCGACAGGCGCCCGGAGGTCATGTGACGGCGCACGTCCATCTCGTAGAACCGGTCCTGCGCCTGGACGTAGCCCTGCGCCATGAACAGGTCCTCGTCGGACGAGGCGTAGATCTGCGGGATGCCGTAGCCGTCCCGCTTCACGTCGACCGGACCCGACAGGCCGTCCAGCGTGATCGAGCCCTTGGTCTGCGGGAACGAGGCGCGCACGGTACTGATGGACCAGTACGCCCCGTACGCGACGCCTCCGATCATGGCCAGCACGAGGACGAGGACGATCAGACGGGCTCTGCGCCCCTTCTTCCTGCCGGACTTGCGGGGCTGCTGACCCGTAGAGGCGGTGGTGTTGGGGGGCATCGCTGTCCTTGCTGTCCTAACGCGAGCGGCAGGCGGGGCTGTGACTTTGAATGAGCGCTGGAGCAACCATAGGCGCAGGGCCCCGTGCCACTTGACGCGGAGTGGGGAACCAGCGCGCACGAGCGTTCGATCATGCCCGGCGAAGCGTCAAGAAATCGTCAAGAGTTAGGTAAGGTAACGAAGTAGTTGGGTGCGGAGTTCTGCCACTTCGTGTCCTATGTACGTGACTCACGCGCGCGTGCCCGTGAGCCAGGGAAGGGAACGGCCGCTGTCTGTCCACGACCTCAACCAGCTCCTGCTCGTCTGCTCGCTCGTCCTGCTCGTCGCCGTCGCAGCGGTCCGGATCTCCTCGCGCAGCGGGCTCCCCAGCCTGCTCGTGTACCTGGGCATCGGCGTCCTCATGGGACAGGACGGCATTGGCGACATCAAGTTCGACAATGCCGAGCTGACGCAGGTCATCGGGTACGCGGCCCTGGTCGTGATCCTCGCCGAGGGTGGTCTGGGCACCAAGTGGACAGAGATCAAACCGGCCCTTCCTTCCGCCACAGCGCTGGCGCTCGTGGGCGTCGCGGTGAGCGTGGGCGTCACCGCGACCGCCGCGCACTACCTGACCGGCCTCGAATGGCGTCAGGCGCTCATCATCGGAGCCGTCGTCTCCTCGACGGACGCGGCCGCGGTCTTCTCCGTGTTGCGGAAGATCCCTCTCCCCGCGCGCGTGACGGGCACCTTGGAGGCGGAGTCCGGCTTCAACGACGCACCCGTGGTCATCCTCGTCGTCGCCTTCTCGCACGCCGGTCCCATCGAGCACTGGTACGTGCTGGTCGGCGAGATAGTGCTGGAGCTCGCCATCGGCGCCGCCATCGGCATCACGGTGGGCCTGCTCGGCTCCTGGGGCCTCAGGCACGTCGCGCTGCCCGCCTCCGGCCTCTACCCGATCGCCGTGATGGCGATCGCCGTCGTGGCGTACGCGGCGGGCGCCATCGCCCACGGCAGCGGTTTCCTCGCGGTCTACCTCGCCTCGATGGTGATGGGCAACGCGCGGCTGCCCCACTGGCCGGCCACGCGCGGGTTCGCCGACGGCCTCGGCTGGCTGGCCCAGATCGGCATGTTCGTCCTGCTCGGGCTCCTGGTCACCCCGCACGAGCTGGGTGACGACATCCTGCCCGCGCTCCTCATCGGCCTGGTGCTGACGATGATCGCGCGCCCGCTCAGCGTCACGCTCTGCCTCACCCCGTTCCGGGTGCCGTGGCAGGAGCAGGCGCTGATGTCCTGGGCCGGCCTGCGTGGCGCGGTCCCCATCATCCTGGCGACGATCCCGATGGTCGGCGGGGTCGAGGACAGCCGCCGCATCTTCAACGTCGTCTTCGTCCTGGTCGTCGTCTACACCCTCGTCCAGGGCCCGACCCTGCCCTGGCTCGCCCGCAAGCTGCGGCTGGGCGAGGACGCGGAGGCCGCCGCCGACCTCGGCATCGAGTCGGCCCCGCTGGAGCGGTTGCGGGGGCACCTGCTGTCGGTGGTGATCCCCGCGGGCTCGAAGATGCACGGCGTCGAGATCAACGAGCTGCGCCTGCCCTCCGGCGCCGCCGTCACCCTGGTCGTGCGGGAGGGCACATCGTTCGTGCCGCTGCCGACGACGGTGCTGCGACGCGGGGACGAGCTGCTCGTGGTCGCCACCGATCCGGTGCGGGACGCCGCCGAGCGGCGGCTGCGGGCCGTGGGGCGCGGGGGCAAGCTGGCCGGGTGGCTGGGGGCGGACGCGGACCCGCGCGGCGAAGGCAGGAACAGGGGCGGGAGCCCGGGCGGGCGGCGCTGACCGGGGGTGTGCACGGCGCGTCCTCGGTGGTGCACGGCTCGCACCGGGGCGCACCCGACCGTTAAGGGCGTGTTTCGCACTGTTCACGCCCCCTTCATTCACAGGCACCCCGCCGCGATGGTGCTCGTTTTCACAGGTGCACATGCCCTTGATCCCTGTACGATGAAGGCGCACCTTGATCGAACCAACTCTGCCTGACGCAGAGCTGGCGCGACCGTATGGCGGCCGCGACGCCCTCCACAGTGGGCGCCGGTATCTACCGCAGTTCCGCGCAAGAGGACAGCTCTCGGCGCCGCCCACCATCTGCCGGGGCCGCGCTACCAGGCGGCAGAAAGGCACGGGCCGTGGAATCCACGGTCACCACCGAGCCGTCGACCACCCCGTCGGCCTCCTCCCGCCCGGGATACGGACAGCTGCTGCGCACCCGCGGCGCCTGGACGTTCCTGCTCCCCGGCTTCGCGGCGCGTCAGCCGTTCGCGATGCTCACGATCTCCATCGTGCTGCTCGTGCAGCACACCACCGGCTCGTACGGCGCCGCGGGCGCCGCGGCGGCCGTCACCGGCGTCTCCATGGCGCTGTTCGCGCCCTACAGCGGGCGCCTCGCCGACCGGTACGGGCAGCGCGCCGTCCTGATCCCCGGTGTGCTGGTGCACACGCTGGCGGGTCTGACGCTGACGGCGCTCGCCCTCGCCGACGCGCCCTTGTGGGCGCTGTTCGTGGCGGCCGTGCCCACGGGCGCCTCGGTTCCGCAGGTCGGCCCGATGGTCCGCGCCCGCTGGGGCGTGAAGCTCCAGAACTCACCCCTGATGACCACCGCCGCGGCCTTCGAGTCCGTCACCGACGAGCTGACCTTCGTCGTCGGCCCGCTGCTCGCCACCGCGCTGTGCACGGCCGTCGACCCGGCCGCCGGCCTGGTCACGGAGGCCGCGCTGACGCTGGTCGGCGGTCTGCTGTTCGCCGCGCAGAAGAGCACGCAGCCCTCCGTCGCCGTCGACGGCCACGCACGCGTGAAGCACGCTTCCGCGCTGCGCGTCCCCGGCGTGCGCGTGCTGATCGTGACGTTCCTCGGCATCGGCTCCGTCTTCGGCGGCATGCAGGTGTCGCTGGCGGCGTTCACCGAGTCGATCGGCGAACCCGGTCTCAACGGCGTCCTCTACGGCGTCTTCGCCGCCGGCAACATGATCTCCGGCATCGCCTGCGGCGCCATCGCGTGGAAGATCGCCCCGCAGCAGCGCCTCGTCGTCGGCTACGCCGCGCTCGCGCTGGCCGCGTCCGGACTGTGGGCCGCGCACTCGGTGCTGGTCCTGGCGGGCCTCGGCCTCCTCGTCGGCATGTGCATCGCCCCCGCCCTGATCACCGGCTACACGCTGGTGGAGGGCCTGGTCCCGGCCGGGGCGCGCACCGAGGCCTTCACCTGGCTGACCGGCGCGGTGGCGCTCGGCCAGGCGGCCGCCGTCACGGTCGCCGGACAGCTGGAGGACCGCTTCTGGGACGGTGCCGGATTCCTGGTGCCGATGGGCGGCACGCTGCTCGCCCTCGCCACGCTCCTGGCGCTGCGTTCGCGGCTGGCGGCGCGCCCCCGCAGCCGTACCGTCGCACGTGGCGTCGGTCACCGCACGCCGGTGACGGTGGACTGATCCCGAGGAATACGTCACTATGGACCGTCGTTAGCACTCATTGAGTGAGAGTGCCAGGAGGAAGACAGTGCCGACCTACCAGTACCAGTGCACCGAGTGCGGCGAGGGCCTCGAGGCGGTGCAGAAGTTCACCGACGACGCCCTGACCGAGTGCCCCAACTGCGGTGGCCGCCTGAAGAAGGTGTTCTCCGCCGTAGGCATCGTCTTCAAGGGCTCCGGCTTCTACCGCAATGACAGCCGCGGCTCCTCGTCGAGCAGCTCGCCGGCGTCGTCGTCGAAGTCGTCGACGTCCTCCACGACGTCCTCCTCCTCGTCGTCCTCGGACTCGAAGCCGTCGAGCTCGGGCACCTCGACCAGCAGCAGCTCCGCCGCGTAGCACTTCGCTTCCGGGACCCCGCCGTCGCAGGACGGCGGGGTTCTCGACGTTTCCCGCAGCCCCTCTCTGCGGCGATGGGCCGCCAGTTAGGGTGACCGCATGGCGAACGCAGAGATCGGTGTAATCGGCGGCTCCGGGTTCTACTCGTTCCTCGACGACGTGACCGAGATCCAGGTGGCCACCCCGTACGGCCCGCCCAGCGACTCCCTCTTCCTGGGCGAGATCGCCGGCCGCCGGGTCGCCTTCCTGCCCCGGCACGGACGGGGCCACCATCTGCCGCCGCACCGGATCAACTACCGGGCCAATCTGTGGGCGCTGCGTTCGGTGGGGGTGCGCCAGGTCCTCGGCCCGTGCGCGGTCGGCGGCCTGCGGGCCGAGTACGGGCCGGGCACGCTCCTCGTGCCCGATCAGCTGGTCGACCGTACGAAGTCCCGCGCGGGCACGTACTTCGACGGGACGCCCCTGCCCGGCGGCGCCGTGCCCAACGTGGTGCACGTGTCGCTGGCCGACCCCTACTGCCCGGCCGGCCGGGCCGCCGCGCTGAAGGCGGCGCGCGGCCAGGACTGGGAGCCCGTGGACGGCGGCACGCTGGTCGTGATCGAGGGGCCGCGCTTCTCCACCCGTGCCGAATCGTTGTGGCACCAGTCGCAGGGCTGGTCCGTGGTGGGCATGACCGGTCACCCCGAGGCGGCGCTCGCCCGCGAACTCGAGCTCTGCTACACGTCGATGACCCTGGTCACCGACCTGGACGCGGGCGCCGAGACCGGCGAGGGCGTCTCCCACGACGAGGTGCTGCGGGTGTTCGCGGCGAACGTGGACCGGCTGCGGGGCGTGCTGTTCGACGCCGTGGCGGCGCTGCCCTCGACCGAGGAGCGGGACTGCCTGTGCGCCTCCGCGCTCGGCGGGATGGACCCGGGATTCGAGCTTCCGTAGGGCGCCAGGACCGGAGCGGACGGCGGAACCTCCCCTTCGGGTGAGGGAGTTGTCCACAACCCCTCGGCCGTCCACCGGCCTCAACGGGCGTCGGCGCGAAGCCTCATCGTGGGCCTCGCAAGCCGTTCCCTCGTGGCAGGTGGTGGCACCCCATGTCCTTCGGTCCGTCCCCTACTCCCTCTTCCTTCTCCTCCGCGTCCGCCTCTCTCCTCCCCCCGCGCCCGCTCGGCACCGACGCTCCCCCGACCTGCGAGGTGCCGCACTTCGCTCCGGTGCGGGTGCGCGGCGAACGGTTCCGGCCGCGCCGGCTCGTACGGCACCGACGGCGGGCCGTGGCCGCGGGACTCGCGGTCACGGCGGCCGCGCTCGTGGCGGCGGGCCCCCGGGACACCGACCGGGCGCGTGGACGTCCCCCGGCGGAGCACGTACGCGAGCGGCGCGCCGTCGAGATGGTGACGGCGCCGGTGCGGATCGCCGACGGGGCGACGGTACGGCTCTTGCGGCCCGGCGACCGGGTCGACGTCGTCGCGGCCGAGGAGACGGCCACGGGCGGCGACGCTCAGGTGGTCGCCCGCGGCGTGCGGGTGACGAAGGTGCCCGAGGCGCTGGGCGACGCGGTCGACAGTGGCGCGCTCGTCGTGCTCGCTGTGCCGCGCTCCACCGCGGCTCGTCTCGTGGGCGCGAGCGCGACGGCACGACTGGCGGTGACGCTGTGCTGAACCGTGTGTTGCGTCTTATGCGTGACTGGGTGTCAAGACGCTCTTTCGAGCTACCGGATTGGACAGAATGGCCCAGCGCTGACGTAGGTTGCGGAGCGGTCCGTTCCACAACTTGCGCGTGCGAGGAGAGTCCCCGAGGTGAGCGAGAAGAAGGAACCGAGCGTCCTGGACGGCTTCAAGGCCTTCCTGATGCGCGGCAACGTCGTCGACCTGGCAGTAGCGGTGGTCATCGGCGCCGCCTTCACCAACATCGTCAACTCGGTGGTGAGGGGCGTGATCAACCCGCTCGTCGGGGCGATCGGCACCAAGAACCTCGACAGCTACAGCTCCTGTCTGAAGGGCCCGTGCGAGAAGGCCGCGGACGGCACGGTCACGAGCGGCGTCATGATCCTGTGGGGCTCGGTCCTCGGGGCGACGCTCTCCTTCGTGATCACCGCGGCGGTGGTCTACTTCCTGATGGTGCTGCCGATGGCGAAGTACCTGGCCCGCCAGGAAGCCCGCCGGAAGGCGAAGGAAGGCACCCACGAGATCATCGAGGTGACCGAGCTGGAGGTGCTCAAGGAGATCCGCGACGAGCTGGTCGCGCAGCGCGGACCGGGGCGCAACGAGTCGTAGCGACGCTCGAAGGTGCGCCGCGCACGGGCGCGCGCCGGGCTCGGCGGGCTCAGATGTGGTGCGGCGGCTTCTCGTCGAGGAAGCGCTTGAGGTCGGCCGCGCTGTCGCTCGTCCCGCTCGGCCGCTCGCCCCACCCGCGGTCGGTGTCGTCCGAGGACTGCTGGTCCAGGGGGTCGTCGAAGATCAGCGCGGCCTTCGGCTCGCGCGGCTCGGGGGCGGGGGCGGTGTCCATGCCTCAAGAGTACGGCCCCGGCCCGCGCCCCGGCCACGGACCGTCCGTGGGCTCATCGGCGGGCATGGCGGCTGACCTGGCCTTTTCGAAGGGGCTTTGGACCCCCGCACCTCTTGTGAATCGCTTCACAAGATTTTCGGCCCCCTATCTGCTGTGCTTGGACCCATGACCTCCAGTTCGTCCCCCTCGTCCGGCGCACCCGTGAGCCGCGGCCCCCTGCGCAAGCTCACATCCCGCGGCCGCGGCGAGACGCACCGAGTCGCCACCCCGCTCGAGCTCTTCTTCGACCTGTGCTTCGTCGTCGCCATCGCCCAGGCCGGTCTGCAACTCGTGCACTCGGTGGCCGAGGCACACCCCGGCGAGGGCATCCTGAACTACGCGATGGTCTTCTTCGCCATCTGGTGGGCGTGGATGAACTTCACCTGGTTCGCCTCGGCCTACGACAACGACGACGTCCTCTACCGCGTCGTCACCCTGGTGCAGATCGCCGGCGTGCTCGTCCTGGCGGCCGGGGTCTCCAAGGCGTTCGAGGACCACGAGTTCCTGGCCGTCTGGCTCGGTTACGTGATCATGCGGCTGGCGATGACGACCCAGTGGCTGCGCGTGGCGCGCTCCACGACCGGGCCGGAGAGAACCGCGGCCCTGCGCTACGCGGGAGGGGTGTTCCTGTGCCAGATCGGCTGGCTGGGACTGGTGATCCTGCCCGAGGGCGCCCGGCCCTGGCTGTTCCTGGTCATGGCGATCCTGGAGATGTGCGTTCCGGCGTACGCGGAGAAGGACCACGCGACGTCGTGGCACCCGCACCACATCGCCGAGCGGTACGGCCTGTTCACGATCATCGTGCTCGGCGAGACGATCGCCGCGGCCACGGTCGCCGTGAAGACCGCCCTCGACGAGAACGAGGCACTGGGCGAGCTCCTGCCGATCGCCGCGGGCGGGCTCCTGATCATCTTCTCCGCCTGGTGGATCTACTTCGTGGTGCCGATCCACGGCCATCTGCGCTCCAACCGGCAGTCCTTCCTCTGGGGCTACGGCCACTACCTGATCTTCGCGTCGGCGGCCGCGATCGGCGCCGGGCTGGAGGTCGCCGTCGAGCAGACCGTCGGCAAGGCGCACATCTCCACGCTGGCCGCGTCGGCCGCGGTGACCCTGCCGACGGCGCTGTACCTGCTCACGGTCTGGGCGCTGCACTCGCGGCACTTCAAGGTGGGCATCGCGCAGCAGCTGGTGCTGCCGACGACGGCCCTGCTCGTCATCGCCTGCACCTTCCTCGGCGACTGGGCAGTGCTCGCGGCGGGCATCGTCTCGGCGCTGGCGGTGGCGGCCGGGACGACGCTGACGGCCCGCAGCACCGCGCGGGGAGACAAGCCTTCGGCGCCCTCGGCGGCGACGCCGACCGGTTGACGTCGCCGGAGCGCGCGCCGGGCTGGACGACACTGGCCCCATGACAGTTGACGCATTGACGGACGTTTCCGGTCTGCGGGTGGGACACGCCACGCGGACCGGCGACGGTTGGCTCACCGGCACCACTGTCGTCCTCGCTCCGGAGGGCGGGGCCGTCGCCGCGGTCGATGTGCGGGGCGGCGGGCCGGGTACCAAGGAGACCGACGCCCTCGACCCGCGCAACGTGGTGCAGAAGGTCGAGGCGGTCGTCCTGACCGGGGGCAGCGCGTACGGACTGGACGCGGCTTCCGGTGTGATGGCCTGGCTGGAGGAGCAGGGGCGCGGGGTGCGCGTCGGGCCGGATCCGGCGCATGTCGTGCCCGTGGTGCCCGCGGCGTGCGTCTTCGACCTGGGGCGCGGCGGCGACTTCCGGGCCAGGCCGGACGCGGCGACGGGGCGGGCGGCGGTCGAGGAGGCCGCGGCGAGCGCCACCGGCGCCCCTGTACGGCAAGGGTGCGTGGGCGCCGGTACGGGGGCGGTGCTGGGTGCGCTCAAGGGCGGGGTCGGGACGGCGAGCATGCTGCTCGACTCGGGGGTCACCGTCGGCGCCCTGGTGGTGGCGAACGCGGTGGGGAGCGCGCTGGATCCGGAAACCGGCGTGCTGTACGGGGAGTTGTACCAGGGGCGCGTGGAGTATCCCGAGGCGCGCGTTCATGAGGCGGCGCGCCGGCGGCTTGCCGAGACCGCGGCGAAGAACGCGCCTCCCCCGCTGAACACGACGCTCGCCGTCGTCGCGACCGACGCGGACCTCTCCAAGGCGCAGGCTCAGAAGCTGGCCGGTACGGCGCACGACGGCATCGCGCGCGCCGTGCGGCCGGTGCACCTGCTCAACGACGGCGACACGGTGTTCGCGCTGGCGACCGGGGCGCGCACGCTCGACGCCGCGAGCCCGCTCGCGCTGAACGACATCCTTGCCGCGGGCGCCGATGTGGTGACCCGCGCGATCGTGCGCGCGGTGCGCGCCGCCGAGTCGGTGGAGGGGACGGGCGGGGCGTGGTCGTCGTACGGGGAGTTGTACGGGGTCGGCCGACGGTCTTGAGGGGCCCGAGACGCCGGGCGGCCCCGGGCTCGCGGAACAACGGGGCGCGGATGTGAGTGGCGTGCGGGCTGCGGGCTGCGGGCTGCGGGCTGCGGGCTGCGGGCTGCGGGTGCACCCAACGACCGTAGTCGCCAAGTCGGTTGCACGGTCAGAGCGTGAGCCGCGCCCGCCCCCGCGACCCGCCTCTCCCGCCACCCTCACCCCACCCCGCTCCCGGATGTCCCGGTTCTGTCACGTGATGGCGTTCATGGCGAATGGAGGGAACCCGACCCGTCGCGGATTCCCTCTATCTGCACGCACCGGATCGGAACACGCACATCACGCGAACTTGGAGCAGACTGTGACAACGCCGAACAAAGCAGCGCGGCGCGCACTGGGGACCTGTGCCGTCCTGATGGTCGGCGCCCTCACCCTCACCGCTTGTGGCGGGAGCGCCGACGCCAAGAACGACGACGACAAGGGGGGCGGCGGCTCGGCCAAGTCGTCGGCCGCGAAGATCGTGATCTCGGCGAAGGACGGCTCGTCGGGCGCGTCGATCAACTCGACCGGCGTGAAGGTCAGCGGCGGCGAGCTCACCGACGTGAAGATGACGGTGGCGGAGACGGGGCAGCCCGTTCCGGGGGCGATCTCGGCGAACGGCGGGAGCTGGAAGCCGAAGGAGCAGCTGGAGCGCGGGACGAGGTACGAGATATCGGCGAAGGCGAAGGACGCGGACGGGAAGACCACAGCGGCCGAGTCGAGCTTCACGACGGTCACGCCGGAGAGCAGCTTCATCGGGACGTACACGCCGGACAACGGGACGACGGTGGGCGTCGGGATGCCGGTGTCGTTCACCTTCGACAAGGCGATCAGCGACAAGAAGGCCGTGCAGTCGGGCATCACCGTCACGTCGAGCAGTGGGCAGGAGGTCGTCGGCCACTGGTTCGGGGGGCAGCGGCTCGACTTCCGGCCCGAGGAGTACTGGAAGGCCGGTTCCAAGGTCACGATGAAGATCGACCTGGACGGGGTCGAGGGCGCGAACGGCGTCTACGGGGTGCAGAAGAAGACCGTGACCTTCACCATCGGACGTTCCCAGGTCTCGACGGTCGACGTCGACACGCAGACGATGACGGTCACGCGGGACGGCAAGACGCTCAAGTCGGTGCCGATATCGGCGGGCAGCGCGGAGTTCCCGACGTACAACGGGCAGATGGTGATCTCCGAGAAGCTCGTCCAGACGCGGATGAACAGCCGAACGGTGAACCTCGCCGACGCGTACGACATCCCGGACGTGCCGCACGCGATGCGGCTGACGACGTCGGGGACCTTCCTCCACGGCAACTACTGGTACAACAAGGGCAATCCGCCCTTCGGCCGGCAGGGGACCAGCCACGGCTGCGTCGGACTCCAGGACGTGCGGGGCGCGCAGGGCGACACGACGGCGAAGTGGTTCTACGACAACTCGCTGATCGGCGACGTGGTGATCGTCAAGAACTCCCCCGACAAGTCGGTTGCGCCGGACAACGGGCTCAACGGATGGAACATGCCGTGGAGCGAGTGGACCGCGGGAAGTGGCGCCTGAGCAGGCACTTCTGACGGTGCGTAAGGCCGCGCGGGAACGATCCGCGCGGCCCGCGCGTTTTACGTGCGTACGTTTTCTCGGTTCCCGGACATGATGTCCGACCGAGGGGCTACGGTATGCACCCACAAGGTGACATGCAGCAACGCCGGGAGAAGCCTTGAGCGTTCCGTACGAGACGGCAGCGTACGAATCCCATGAGTCGCCGGAGTCTCCGGAGGAGCACCTCACGCGACTCCTCGGCCGTGCCCTGAACTCCTTCGAGCTGCCCGACGAGGTGATAGGGCGACTCGACTGCGCGCTCGCGCACGACAGCTCGCTGCACTCCGCGCACCACAGCGCGGGCCGGCACCGCGAGACGTACCGGCACACCTGGCTGCTCGCCGACGGCTCGGCGCTCACCCTGTGGGAGCTCGTGCACAACACCGCGCCGGGCAGCGCCCCGCAGCACGAGGTGTACGCCGACGAGGAGGAGCTGCGCGCCGCCACCGCGCGGCTGCCCCTGCCGCCGGACGCGCCGGACTTCGAGCTGCCGGTGACGGTCCAGTTGTCGCCGGTGCACGCGCCGCGCCACGCGTACGTGCCGGACGACTCCGCCGACCACGCGCGCCGGCTCCTGCGCCGCGCGGAGAACCCCGACCGGCCGGACTCGGACACCGCCGCGCTGCTGACGACGGCCTTCGCGCACCAGATCACGCAGGCCTTCGGGCGCCCCTGCCGTGCGGGGCGCGCCGGGTTGTGCTTCTCGCTCTACGAGCACGCCTTCCTGCTGCGCGACGGCGAGGAGATCTCCCTGTGGGAGGTCGAGCACACGGCCACGCCGGACGGGCGGCACATGTGCGAGGTGTACGTCAGCGAGGACGCGGCCCGGGACGCGATGGAGCGGCGGGCGGCGCAGCTGTCGTAGCGCGCGCCGGCCTGCGTGGTGGCGCGCCGGTGCTCGGGTTCCCGTGGCCACGCCCGGCGCGAAGGCCGCGCTCCGCGCTCAGCGGCCGTCGCTGAGCCGGCGCACCAGGCCCGCGAACGCGTCCTGTTCGGCCGGGGTGAGCTGTACCGACTCCAGGAGCGGGGGCGCCTGTCGCTGCTGCGGGAGGGCGTGCAGGGCGGAGCCGTGGGACCACGCGGCGGCGGTGGGGCGGCTGGCGCGCAGGACGCGGGCCAGCCCGATCACCCAGGCGACGGTCAGCAGGGCGAGCAGACCGACGCCCAGCAGCTGGAAGATCGAGACGTGCTCAGGCATGCGCCCCAGTACACACCACGGTCCGGGACTTTGGGCCCGGACCGTGATGTATCTCGCAGGTGCCGTGAACCACTCACAGCTCCCCAATAGGGGCGCCTCGGAGCACTCAGGGCCGTGATGTTCAGGCCGCCACCGGCTGCTTGGGCTCCGCCGCCGAGGCCGCCAGGTCGGCGCCCGGCTCGGGGGGTGTGGCGCCCGGGGCCGGATTTCGCATGCCCTTCAGTACGACGACCAGGGCCGTGGTGACGCAGACGCCGACCGCGATGGCGACCAGGTAGAGGAGCGGGTTGCCGATCAGCGGGACGACGAAGATGCCGCCGTGCGGGGCGCGCAGGGTGGCGTCGAAGGCCATGGACAGCGCGCCGGTGACCGCCCCGCCCGCCATGGAGGCCGGGATGACGCGCAGTGGGTCGGCCGCCGCGAAGGGGATGGCGCCCTCGGAGATGAAGGAGGCGCCGAGGAACCAGGCGGCCTTGCCGTTCTCGCGCTCGGTCTGCGTGAAGAGCTTGCCGCGGACCGTGGTGGCCAGGGCCATCGCCAGCGGCGGGACCATGCCGGCGGCCATCACCGCGGCCATGACCTTCATCGCGGAGTCGCTGGGGTCGGCGACGGCGATACCGGCCGTGGCGAAGGCGTACGCGACCTTGTTGACCGGGCCGCCGAGGTCGAAGCACATCATCAGGCCGAGCAGGGCGCCGAGCAGGACGGCGTTGGCCCCGGAGAGGCCGTCGAGCCAGTCCGTCATGGCCTGCTGAGCCTCGGCGATGGGCTTGCCGATCACCACGAACATCAGGAAGCCGACGATCAGCGTGGAGATCAGCGGGATCACCACCACCGGCATGATGCCGCGCAGCACCGGCGGGATCCGCACCCGCTGGATCGCCATCACCACGCCACCGGCGATGAGACCGGCCGCCAGACCGCCGAGGAAGCCCGCGTTGATGGTCAGCGAGATCGCGCCGCCGACGAAGCCGGGCACGAGGCCCGGTCGGTCCGCCATGCCGTAGGCGATGTAACCGGCCAGGACGGGGACCAGGAAGCCGAAGGCGACACCGCCGATCTGGAAGAGCAGGGCGCCCCAGCTGTCCACCTGGGTCCAGTCGAAGTGCTCCATCACCGAGGGAGCCTTGTTGATCTCCCAGCCACCGATCGCGAAACCGAGGGCGATCAGCAGACCGCCCGCCGCGACGAACGGAACCATGTAGCTGACGCCGGACATCAGCCACTTGCGGAGCTTGGTGCCGTAGCCCTCGCCGGGCTCACCGGCGCGCTCCACCGGCGTGCCGGTGCGAGCGGGCGCCCCCGCGCTCACCTCCCCGCGCGCCGCCTTCTCGCGCACCTGGGCGATGAGTTCGGCGGGGCGGTTGATGCCCGCCTTCACGCCGACGTCGACCGTCGGCTTGCCCGCGAAGCGGTCCTTGTCCCGTACGGGCACGTCGTGCGCGAAGATCACGCCGTCCGCCGCCGCGACGACCGCCGGGTCGAGCCGGGTGAAGCCGGCCGAGCCCTGGGTCTCGACGACGAGTTCGACGCCCGCGGCGCGGCCGGCGTTCTCGAGGGACTCGGCCGCCATGTACGTGTGGGCGATGCCGGTCGGGCAGGAGGTGACGGCGACGATACGGAAGGGGCGCTCGCCGGTGGCGGCTGAGGCGCCCGGCGCCGGGACGGTTGCGCTCTCGGCGTCCGCGCCCGGCGCCGGGGGGGGCGGTGTGGCCGCTCGCGGTGTTTACACCCGGCGTGAGGGTTTGGATTCCGGACGTGGTCAT